>JANMGF010000690.1:0-2596 GCA_031374535.1 Polyangium sp. (in: bacteria) | reverse complement strand
CGCTCGATCGGCGTCGGGCAGAGGCCCAGCGCTCGATAGACCGCGTCGGCATCCTCACAAGCGATGTCTCCGTTCGAACCGGAGAGTCCGGTCTCACCGAGCATGCGCCCCTGTGCCCTCGCGTGCGCGACGAGCGCCCCGAAGTGCCCCTCCGATGAGGTGAGCACGAGCTCCGCGACGCCCACCTCCTGCGCGTGCGCCGTGTGCACGATCACCCTGGTTCCATCCAGCCTGGCCCCCGCGACACCGACGCTCGCGAGCGCAGTCGCGGCGGCTCCGACCTCGCCCACGACGAGCACCTCGAGCCGATCGATCGTCTCGTGACCACGCGCCAGGGGGCCCACCGCGCGCGCAGGGATCCCGGCCGCCCGGAGCGCCTCGAGCAGCGCCGACATGCGCTCGCTTGCTTCGTGCCTCAGGAGCGTCCCCTCGTGCGCCCGCAGCTCCGCGATCGCCTCGCTCACGTTCGTCTGTGTCTTCTTCCCGAACCCGGGCAGATCGAGCAGGCGATTCTCCGCGCACGCCTGCTCGAGGTCGGCGAGCGAGAGCACGTCCAGGCCCTTCCACAGCGCACGAATCTTGGCCGGGCCCAGCCCCTTGATACGTCGGAGCTCGAGCAGCGTGCGAGGGAGCTGCGCCTCGAGCTCGGCGAGCTCGGCTGGCTCCTGTCCCGCGAGCACCGTGCCGATCACGCCGAGCGTCGTGGGCCCCAGGCCGCGGACCTCGGCCAGCGCGCCCGATGCGTGCATCTGCGCCAGCTCGCCCTGGAGCTGCCAGACCGTCCGCGACGCCGCCGCGTAGGTCTTGCCGCGCTGGCCCTCCGGCTCGAGGAGCTCGTGCGCGAACGCGAGCCGCCCGAGCACATCCGCGACGGTTCGCTTGTCCGACATGCGGCGTACCCTACTCGCGGGCGCGGGCGCGGGCACGGGCACGGGCACGGGCACGGACGCGGGCACGGGGCTAGGACTCGCCCATGTCCGACGTCCACACCGAGATCCGCGCGCTCGTGACCCGCGAGCCGGTCATCCTCTTCATGAAGGGCTCGCGCGCCCAGCCGCAGTGCGGCTTTTCGTCGAAGGTCGTCGACATCCTCGACGAGCTGCTCGACGAGTACGTCACCCGCGACGTGGTGAGCGATCCCACGCTCCGCGAGGGCATCAAGACGTTCAGCGACTGGCCCACCCTCCCGCAGCTCTACGTGGGCGGAAAGCTGGTGGGCGGCGCGGACATCGTGGTCGAGCTGCACAAGTCGGGAGAGCTCCTGCCGCTCCTGCGCGCCGCTTCGCCGGAGGCCGGTCCGCGCGCCGAGGTCCGGCCCGAGATCCTCGTGACCGAGTCGGCGATCCGCGCCTTCTGCGAGTTCGCCGAGGGGGAGCGTCCCACGGTGCGGATGGCGATCGACCGCGACTTCGACGTGATCCTCGAACTCGAGCCTGCCCGCGCCGGAGACCTCGTCCTCGATCTGGGGGAGCTCTCGATCGCCATGGATCGGAATAGCGCCACCCGCGCAAACGGCGTCACGATCGACTTCGTCGAGAGCGCGCGCGGCTTCAAGATCGACAACCCGAACAAGCCCGCGACGGTCCGTCCTCTTCCGGTCGAGGACTACGCGGTCATGCGAAAGAGCGGAAAGCCGCATCTCTTGCTGGACGTACGTACCCCCGGCGAGCGGGAGATCGCGAGCATCGGGGGCTCCGAGCTCCTCGACGACGAGATGATGGAGCGCCTCATGGAGCTCGATCGCGCGACGCCGATCGTCTGTCAGTGCCACCACGGGGTGCGCTCACGCAACGCAGCGTTGCAGCTCGTCGCCATCGGCTTCCGTGAGGTCTACAACCTGACGGGGGGCATCGACGCGTGGAGCGCGAGCATCGACCCGAACGTCCCTCGGTATTGATCGGGTTTCCGGCGGCCCACGCTTCGCGGTAGGATGCTGGGTCCAAGATGAGTGAGCCCGCCGTACAGAGCGGCAACTACGTCCTGCTCGAGCGCATCGGCATGGGCGGCATGGCCGAGGTCTTTCGCGCGGCGTCGGTCGGCGTCGAGGGCTTCGAGCGTCCGGTCGCCATCAAACGCATCCTACCGAACCTCGCGGCGGACGAGGACTTCGTGAAGATGTTCGTCGACGAGGCGAAGATCGCGGTGCAGCTCCAGCACCCGAACATCGTCGAGATCTTCGACCTTGCGCGCGCCGGCGACGATCTCTTCATCGCGATGGAGTACGTGCATGGCAAGGACATGCGCGCGATCCTCGATCGCGTGCAGGGCACCGATGGCCGCGGAGCCCGTATCCCGATCGAGCTCGCGGTCCACGTGACCGCCAAGATCTGCGATGCCCTGCACCATGCGCACTTCGCGCACGCTCCGTCGGGCCAACCGCTCGGGATCATCCACCGCGACGTCTCTCCCCAGAACGTCATCGTCTCCTTCGACGGCGAGGTGAAGGTGACTGACTTCGGCCTGGCCAAGGCCGCGGGCCGCGCGGTGCAGACGCAGGCGGGCGTCGTGAAGGGCAAGCTCGCCTACATGTCGCCCGAGCAGCTACGCGGGCAGCCGATCGATCAGCGGAGCGACGTCTACGGCGTGGGCATCCTCC
>JANMGF010000687.1:0-5967 GCA_031374535.1 Polyangium sp. (in: bacteria) | reverse complement strand
TCCACGATACGGCGACCCTGGCCAAACGCTCGCGCCTCGCCCCCGGGCCCGTGCTCGACGTGGCCTCGTCCCCGGACGGCGCGCGGATCGCGTATGCATTGTCCGGCGGGCGCATCCGGGTGATCACGTATCCAAGCCTCGCGGCCCTGTCGTCGGCGACGGTGGATGTGCCGGTGCGCATGCGGTTCTCCACGGACGGCGCGCGTGTCGCGCTCGGGTCGGAGAGCGACACGGTGACGCTGCTCGACGCCGCGACGGGCAAGATCCAGGTGCACGACACGGACGAGGACGTGAACGACGTCTTCCCCATGCCGGACCGGCCCGGGGAGGTCGCGTATGCGAGCGACGACGACGAGATCGCGATCGTCGACGTCGCCAAGGGTCGCAAGGTCTTCGGCTCGGAGACGCTCGTCGAGGGGTGGCGGCGTGGGAACCGGCCCTTCTTCACGATGCGGGATCAGCAATCGGTCGCGTTTGATTCGATCACGAAGACGCTGATCGGCGGCGGCGACGACAACATGCTCTGGCGCATCGACGATCTGCGCGGATCCCCGTCGATACGGCCGCCCATCGAGCTCGGCGGCAACGTCGTGGAGATCGCCTGTTGCGCGGGGAAAAGCGCGGCGGATCGCGCGGCGTACGTGGCCGTGGACGATCTCCGGGTGCGCGCCGTGGCGCTTGATGGGCGGCTCGGGCCGCAGTTTGGTCCCCTCATGAACCGCGTGGGCTCGTTCAAGATCCGCATCGCGCTCTTGCCGACGGGAGACGTGCTGATCACGCCGCAACACAGGCTCTTTCGCTGGGAGCCACGCACGGGCGAGGCGCTCCGCTCGACCGACTACAGCTCGCCGGGTTTGCTCGGGGCGAGCGTGATGGACGCGGATACGGTGTACGTCCTGTGCGACGGCATCGCCTGCGTCGTTCATCGCGCCAAACACGGCGCGCCGGCCGCGGACGTGGAGACGATGATCCTCGGGGATCTCCAGGGCGAAGGGAGCCTCGCGGTGCTGCCTTTCTCGGATGGGACGCGCGCCCTCGCCACGAGCAAGGCGGGCAAGCTGCGGCTCGTGTATTTGCCGATGGGAGGCGCGATGGAGGCGCCGATCGACACGGCCGCCGATACGAACGACGGTAACCACTTCGCTTCGCGGGATGGATCGACGCACGGGTACGTCGACGCCACGGGTGAGGTCTACGAGATCACGGTGAGCCCGCGCGGCGCGCGTAGGGTGGGCACGGCGGGCGGGAGCGGGGACGTGGCGTCGCTCGCGTGGGACGCGCCGACGAAGCGCTGGCGTGTGGGGCGCGTGGCGGGAGGCGCGCCGAGTGATGTGTTCGTGCCGTGAACGAAGTCGTTACCCGCGCCGCTTGAAGAACGCGTCGATCGCCGCCTTGTGCGCCGGTCCGCCCCAGACCTCGGCGAAGATCGCTCGCTCGCGCTCGATCGCATCCCCGCGCATGGCCGAACGGACCCCGAGGAGCGCGCGTTTCTGCGCGGCGATCACCGCGCGCGCGCTGTCGGCGATCCGCCCGATCCGCGCGAGGGCCCGCTCGCGGCCTTGTCCCTTCGGCACGACCTCGTTGACGAGACCGATCCGCGCGGCCTCCTCGGCGCCGATTTTCTCCGCGGCAAAAAGCAGGCGCGGCGCCTGGATCGGGCCGACACGCTCGACGAGGCGCGTGAGCCCACCCCAGGCCGGCGAGAGGCCCATGCGCGCGTGCCGGAAGGCGAGCGAGGCGTGGCTCTCCATGAAGACCATGTCGCAGAGGAGCAACAGCTCGCAGCCGCCGCCGTAAACATCCCCCTGCACGGCGGCCACGACGGGCAGCTCGCTCGTCTCCAGGATGGCGAGGTCCTCGTACAGACCAAGCACCTCACCCGGGCCGGCTTCCTCGCGCACCGCGCGGCTGATCTCGTTCAGATCCCCGCCCGAAACGAAGCTCTCTTCCCCCGTCGCCGTGAGCACGATGCCCCGCACGGCAGGGTCGGCCTCGGCCAGACGTACGGCCTCTGCGATGCGCCGCGCGAGGTCCCGGTCGATCGCGTTGCGGGTCGTGGGTCGATCGATCGTGAGGACCAGCGCGTCGCCCGAGGGCTCGATCCGCAAGCTCAAGAAGCGGCTCCGCGCGCGCGGCCGTTCACGCGGCCTCCGTTGTTCATGCGGCTCGCGGCGGCCACGCGCGTAAGGCCGCGGGGAGGCTTGCGCTCGTCGTGCAGCACGTTCGTGATGCGAAGATCGACCTCGCGTTGCGAGATGCGCCCGTGCGAAATCGCGTACTTCTCGGCGTGCTCGATGATGGCCGAGGCGACGTCGATGCCGCTCGCGCGCTCGACGCCCTCGAGCCCGGGGGAGCTGTTGATCTCGAGGATCTTCGGCTTCTTTTTCGACTCGAGCATGTCCACGCCGGCGACCTCGAGGCCCATCACCTTGACCGCGCGGATGGCCGCGTTGCGGTAGGAGGCGGGCAGGAGCTTGACCTGGTTGCCCTTGCCGCCGCGGTGCAGGTTCGAGCGGAACTCGCCGGGCTTGGCGACCCTGCGCATCGAGGCGACGACGCGGCCGCCGACCACGATGATGCGGATGTCGCGGCCCTTCGACTCGCGCACGTACTCCTGGAGCACGATGTCCTGGCCCATGGCCCAGAGCGTCTCCAGGAGCGAGTGCACGGCCTGGGGCGTCTCGGCGATCATGGTGCCGATGCCCTGCGTCCCTTGCTGGAGCTTGACGATGGCGGGGCAACCGACGAGGGCCAGCGCGGAATCGACGCCGGCCGGGCTCCGCGCGCAGATCGTCGCGGGGACGTCGATATTCTTGCGGTTCAAGAGCTGGAGGGCGCGCAGCTTGTCGCGGCTCCGGGCGATGGAGACCGCGCTATTGAGCACGGGCACGCCCATGAGGTCGAACTGGCGCACGACGGCGAGGCCATAGTTCGTGATGCTCGCGCCGATGCGCGGGATCACGAGGTCGACCCTGGGCACGGGGTTGCCTTCGTGGAGCAGGCCCGAGCGGCCTTTGGCGACGACGATCTGGAGGTCCAGCGGGTCGATGACCACGACCTCGTGGCCGCGGGCACGAGCGGCCAGGACGATCCGACTGGTCGAGTAGAGGTTGGCGTTACGCGAGAGGAGGAGGAACCGCATCCGGGGGGACCGAGGCTAGCAGAAGAGTCGAGAGCGGGGGCGCGCGCTTCCCTCGGCTTCAAGGGCTGGGTTCGAAGCTCACACTTGTTCCTCTTGCGCCCGTGGATGTTTCGTGTACGAATCATCCCCTGAAACGGCGAGAAAAGCAGGGCGAAGTCCCTGTTCGAAGCCTTCGAGAACCAGGAGATCGTGGTCATGTGGCAGCCCTTCACCGAGGAACACGAGCAGTTCCGGAAGACCGTCCGATCGTTCGCCGAGAAGGAGCTCGCGCCGCACGCGGACGAATGGGAGAAGGACGAAGTCTTCCCGAATTGGGTGTTCAAGCGCGCCGGGGAGCTCGGCATCCTGGGCGCCCATTTCCCCACGGAGCACGGCGGGTTGGGGCTCGACTACTGGTTCAGCGCCGTGAAGGCCGAGGAGCTGCCGCGCTCACGCCTCGCGGGCGTGACCATGGGTTTGCTCGTGCAGAGCGACATGGCGACGCCGGTCATCAGCGACCTCGGGACGAAGGAGCAGATCGAGGAGTTTTTGAAGCCCGTGCTCGCGGGCGACAAGGTGATCTCGCTCGGCGTGAGTGAGCCCGCGGCGGGCAGCGACGTGGCCGGGATCCTGACCGTCGCGCGCAAGGACGGCGACGACTACCTGCTGAGTGGCCAGAAGACGTTCATCACGAACGGCACCCGCGCCGATTTCATCACGTTGCTCGCGAAGACCACGCCCGAGCGTGGGGCGCATGGCTGCTCGTTTTTCCTGGTCCCGACGAACCTGCCGGGCTTCAGCGTCTCGAAGAAGCTCCAGAAGATCGGCAACAAGTCCTCGGACACGGCGGAGCTGTTCCTCGAGGACGTGCGTGTCCCGAAGCGCTGGCTGCTCGGCGAGGAGAACATGGGGTTCATGTATCTCATGCAAAACTTCCAGAGCGAGCGCGTGATCGCCTGCGTGAGCGCGCTGGCCGGCGGCTTCTACACGCTGGAGCACTCGGTCAATTATGGCCGTGAGCGCGTCGCGTTCGGCAAGCCGCTCATCAAGCGTGAGGTCTGGCAGCACAAGTTCGTGGACCTCTACACGCGCGCCGAGGCGGCGAAGGCCTTCGTCTACAAGTGCGTCGACCATTACAACGACGAGCGATACGTCAAGAAACAGCCGGTCAGCTTCGACACGGTGAAATACATCTCGATGGCGAAGGTGCTCGTGGGCGACGTGGTGAGCGACATCATGGACACGTGTTTGCAGTTCCACGGCGGCTGGGGCTACATCGAGGATTTCCCGATCGCCCGCGCCTGGCGCGACCAGCGGCTCTTCCGCATCGGCGGGGGGACGAGCGAGACGATGAAGTACTACATCGCGAAGTTGATGGGGTTCTGAGCGACCTTCGCCGGAAAAGTGCGTCCCTGTGGGCGGGATCGCCAAAAAAAGAGAAGACAAACGTCGAGGGAGGCTGTAGATACGTCGCCGCAGTTGGACATTGGGGCCGCGGATCGCCATTCGGCGTCCTACGCCCCAAGCCCCAAGCCAACGGGGCTGTAGCTCAATTGGGAGAGCGCCTGACTGGCAGTCAGGAGGTAAGGGGTTCGATCCCCCTCAGCTCCACCGGCCGATGGTTGGATGGCAAGGGCGTCGCAGAAATGCGGCGCCTTTCGTCATTTCAGGCTCAGGAACGCGGCTCCGCCTCCCGACAGGGCCGGTCGTGGTGGGGCTCGTCGCGACGATCGAGGAGTGCGCGCAGGCGTTTTCGTCGACGCGGACCTTCAGCCTCGGGGACCTGGCTGCGAACCTGCTCGGCGTCGTGGTTCTGGGTGCGCTCGCGAGGACCTCGAAGCGCGATTGACGGCTTTCCATCCGCCCGTTTACGATGCGGAAGGCTCGACGTGTGCCGTGATTTGCAGGGCGCGCGCTTCGGGCGTCGTCGTCGTCGAGCACGGAGCGCCTCATGAGAACGCACACGATCCGTCGGTGGCTCACGGCCGCGCTTCTCGCGGGCAGCGTGTCGTCGAGCGTGGGGAGCGCAGGCGCGGCCGTGCCGATGACCCTGACCAACCAGGGCCGGCTCTACGACGCGGAAGACGCTCCGATCAGCGGGTCGATCAGCGTGACGTTCGCGATGTACGACGCGGAGGACGCGTCGACGCCGCTCTGGAGCGAATCCCATACGGTGGACTTCGACGAGGGGTTTTACTCGGTGTCCCTCGGCTCGATCGTGCCGTTTGGGGACAAACTTTTTGATGGGTCGCGGCGGTTCCTCGGGATCACCATCGAGAGTGATCCGGAGCTTTTGCCGCGCGCGCCCGTGCAGAGCGTGCCGTACGCGATCCTCGCGGGGGACGTGAACGGCGACATCCATCCGACGAGCGTCACGATCAACGGGACCGAGGTCATCAACAACGTCGGCGAGTGGGTCGGTCCGCCGACGGGGCTCGTGGGTCCGACGGGTCCGACGGGTCCGACGGGATCGACCGGCGCGGATGGCCCGGTGGGGCCGATGGGTCCGCAGGGGGACGTGGGTCCGGTGGGGCCTGCGGGTGTGGAGGGCGCGGTGGGTCCGATGGGGCCTGCTGGGCCGATGGGGCCGACGGGCGCGACGGGCGCGATGGGCGCGATGGGGCCGCAGGGTGCCGTGGGTCCTGTGGGTCCGCAGGGTGCGACGGGTGCTGTGGGACCCGTGGGACCTCAGGGCGAAATAGGTCCGATAGGTCCGCAGGGAGAGGTCGGCCCGACGGGGGCGGTGGGTCCGATGGGTCCACAAGGCGCGACGGGTGCTGTGGGTCCGGTGGGACCCCAGGGCGCGACAGGTGCGGTAGGCCCGCAGGGCATCCAGGGTCCGGTAG
>JANMGF010000648.1:0-2521 GCA_031374535.1 Polyangium sp. (in: bacteria) | reverse complement strand
CGCTCGCCCCGCAGCAGGCCTCGAAGCCCGCGCCCGCCGCGCCCGTCGCGCCCGCTGCGCCCGTTGCGCCCGCGCCGCCCGCCGCGCCTGCGCCCCAGAAGACGGTTCGTCCTGCCGAACAACACATCTTCGAGGAGGAATCGGTCGAGACGGAGATCATCTCCACCGACGAGCTCGCGCGCGTCGAGGGCGTGAATTTGCCGGCGTGGCTCACCTCTCGACAAGGCCGTGGTGGAGCGCCCGCGCCGAAGCCCGCTGCCGCTTCCGCGATGCCGCCCGTGCCCGCGATGCCGCCCGTGCCTGCGATGCCGCCCGTGCCGGCCGCCGTCCCCGTCGCGCCTCCGATCGTCGCGTCGTCTCCGCCCGCCGCCGCCGCTTCGCCGTCGAGCGAGATGAGCCCCTGGGCTGCCGGTGCGGCTGCGGGGGTCCTTGGCGCTCCGACGCATACGCCCGTCGCGGCGCCCGTCACGACGACGCCCACCACGCAGGACGACGCTCGTCCACGCGTGCCGCCGGCGCGCCCTTCCCGCAGGCTCGGCCCCGAGGTCGTGGACCTCCTCTGGTTTGATCCCCAGGGCGTCGCGCGTATCCGGGCCGCATATCCCACCCTCGTGGACGAGCTCGAATTCGAGCCCCTCGATCCCAAGCACGACCTGCCCACCGACGATCCCAATGCCTCGCGCGATCGGCACGACACCTTCGGCATTCTCACGCGCGCCTCGCCCACGGACGGCCGCGGCATCCAGCGCGCGATGCTCGAATCCATCAGCGAGACGGGCCGCTTCACCCCGCCGGTCGTGATGCTCACGGGGGAGCTTCGGTTTCCTTTCGACGAGGTCGAGCACCTCGAGGCCACCGTCGCCGCGGTCACGCCCCTCGTCACCGAGGACAACAAGAAACTCAAGGACGCGCTCGAGGCGGCGAACGAGGTGCTGAAGACGCCGCTGCTCCAGGCGCCCTCGAACGTGGAAATGGTCATGGGCGAGCTCCGCGACGCGCTTCGTCAAGCGAAACGCAGTGTCACGGTGAGCCAGCTCGACGCCCACATCGAGCGTGTTCTCCTCGATCAACGCAAATACCAGAAGCGGACCGTGTTCGGCGACGCGCAGATCCGGGCCCTCTGCGTCCCTTCCGGCGAGAATGCGCCGATCCCCGTGTATCTACCGCAGACCCTCGCCATGAAGCTGCCGCTCATGCTGAAGATGAAGGCGCGCCTGCTCGCCGAGGCTCACGCCCAGCAGGATCAATACGAGGCGCACCCGAATGCCCTTCGTGTGCTCGCGCTCGGGCGGGTCGTGTCCATCGACGGCTGGAGATGACGGTCCGCCCACGCGAGGGCGGGCATTTTGGCGTTTTTTAGACGAGTGTGGGCCCGATCGGGCTCCCAGGCGCCGATCGGGCCCACGTGACTCCCGTCCCGGACCGAGGGCCCGAGGCGTGTGTGTCACCACCAGGTGCGGCTGCCGCGACGGCCGTAATCGTAGCGGTCGTAGCGGTCGTAGCGGTCGTAGCGGCCGTGGCGCCCGTAACCGCCATAATAGCCGTGGCGCCGGCCGTGGCGGCCGCCGAACCGGTCATAATAACCGTAGCCGTATCCATGACCGTAGTACCCGGGACCGTAGCCGCCGTAGTACCCGCCGCCGCCGCCCCAGGTCGCGCTGCTCTCGAGGGCCGCCTCGCTCTCCGCGGTCTCCTCGGCGTCCGTCGCCTCGGCGTCGACCGAAAGCGCCTCACTCTCGCCCTCGAGCGCGAGCTCCTCGGTGGGATCCTCGACCTCGCTCACGCAGCCCGCGCCGACGAGCGCGACGGACGTCGAAAGGCCGAGCAGCGCGAAAAACTTGGAGATCTGGTTCATGTTTTGCTTCCCCCATGTCCTTCTGTCTAATGAATGGCCGTCCCCGTCCCGGCGACTGCGTCACCGCCCTCACCGGAGCACATCTGGCCATCGACGAATCTCTTTGGCCTGGTCGGTTTCGACGTCGAGCGGTGCAGGCACGCGCTTGCCCTACGAAGATCGGGAGTTCTCCCGAGGACGGCATGGAACTGTCCGGACGACGCCAGCCCCTGGTATGCTGGCGGGGTGACGACCCGATCCATCGAAGCGGACGGCGCGGCGGAAGCGGCGATCCCTGCAAAACCAGGCGCTCTCGCGCGCCTCGACGCGGTCGACGTCCTGCGGGGCCTCGTGATGATCCTCATGGCGATCGATCACGTGCGCGACTTCATCGGGCCGCAGGTCTCCGGTCAGATAGACGTCTCGAAGACCGGCGCTGCGCTCTTTTTCACCCGGTGGATCACGCACTTCTGCGCCCCCGTCTTCGTCCTGCTCGCCGGCACGAGCGCCTTTTTGCAGGCCGCGCGTGGCAAGAGCCGGGGCGAGCTCTCCCGGTTCCTCTTGACCCGCGGTGTTTGGCTCGTTTTCCTGGAGCTTACGGTGATCCGGCTCGGCTGGACCTTCGATCCTGGCTACCACCTGACGCCGCTCCAGGTGATCTGGGCGATCGGCTGGAGCATGATCGCG
>JANMGF010000626.1:0-12880 GCA_031374535.1 Polyangium sp. (in: bacteria) | reverse complement strand
GGCAGCGGCGCATCGCGCAGCAGAAAGTGAAGGAAGAGGAAAAACGCTGGATCGAGGCGCTCGTCAAGACGGCGTCCGAGCAGCGGATTGTCGTGAAAAACTCGCGCCTCGTCGCGGCGATGCCCTTCGGCATCGGGCAGTTCCAGAACGGGAACCGCAAGCTCGGCTGGATGTTCGCGATCACCCAGGGTTTTACGGGGGCGTCGACGATCGTGGCGTCGCAGTTCTTCAACTACTACGCGAGCTTCGATCCGACCCAGGCGACGGATGCGGAGCGGAGCGAGCTCGTGAGGCGCCAGAACATCACGCTCCTCATCAACCAGGTCGCGTTCGGCGCCTGGGCAGCGCTCACGGTGGGGGGCATCGTGCAGGCGCAGATCGCCTTCGTGCCGCAGAACGTGACCCTCGAGAAACGCGCCGTGCCGCCGCGCCCCGCGCTCCAGATCGTGCCGACCGTGGCGGTGGCGCCAGGCGGGTTTGCCGTGGGCGTGGTGGGCGCGTTCTAGCTCAGGTGCGGCTGCTCGTGGGCTTGACGCCCAGGGGGCCTTCGTTGTGCTCGCGGCAGCCGGTGCGCGACATCATCTTCGCGCGGAACGAGACGCGGCCGCACGTGTCGCAGACGCAGAGGTTCTGGTCGTAAAGGTTGCGGTTCGAAAGAATGTCGGCGGCGAAGAGGCTCAGGACGACGTCGCTCAGCGGGTCTTCCTTCTGCGGCCTCGCGATCCAGGAAGCCTTGCTGCCGAGGCCGATCGGCTGCACGCGCCCGGACTTCGTGGTCGCCTCGAGGAAGCCGTCCTCGGCCGGTTCGGTGATGAGGCCACGCAACGTGAAGACGACCCGCGAGCGCGCGCGGCCGAGGATCCGATCGAGCAGCGCCTTCGTGGCCGAGGGCGGCGCGCCCACGCTGCTCAACGTGTCGAGCAAAAGCGTGCCGGCCATGGGCTCGGTGACCTGGATGGGGCGCTGCATGCGCCCGGCGCGCACGAGGTACTCCTCGATCCACGTCTTGAGCTCCCGCGCGCCCATGGCCCCGATCCCCACGCCCTCGACGAACGCGAGCGCCCCGATGAGCGCGCCGCGATCGTTGTCCGCGCCCGTGAGGAGGGTCGGGATCGAGTTGGTGGACGACGAGGGAGGCATCGCGGGTCCTTTCAGCGACGACGGGCGCTCGGAGCGGGCCCTGCAACGTGAAGTATCGCTCTGCATGGAAGTGGGGCCAACATCGCCGCCGGGACGCGGTAACCCGAGAACCCGAGCGTCGAAACCTTCCAAGCCACGATGACGGTGAAAATAGCAGTGATTTCCGTCAGAAACAACGACGGCGAGGGGCAAGGCGCGGGAGCCGTCTGCCCTGGTCGGATGACGTCATGACACGGACGTAGAGCCCGCGTTTCACAGCTTCTCGAGCGCGACGATCCAGAAGCCGCCGAGGTGCCGGAGCGGCGAATCACAAAGCGCACGCTCGGCGCGGACGAGGGCGCCACGAAGAAGGGGCACGCGCATCACGGCGGCCGCGGGCGTGACGATGCGGACGCCCCGCGACGCGCGGATACGCACGCCCGGGGGCAGGAGGCGCTCGGCGCCCCAGGGGCTCACGAAGCGCGTGTAGACGGCGTCCTCGTTGGTGCGCGCGCTGATGGCCCCGGCGGGCAAGAGGCGCTTCACGAGGCCCCGTAAGCTCACGGGGTTGTAGAGCTCGGCGACGATGGTTCCGCCCGGACGAACCACACGCGCCATCTCGGCGACCGCGCGCTCCATCTCGCGGACGTGGGGGAGCACCTTGAACGCGCAGGCGACGTCGAAGCTCGCGTCGGGGAAGGGGAGGTCGGTCGCGCTGCCCAAGGTGACGTCGAGCCCACGCGCGCGGGCCTTTTCGAGCATGCCGGGCGAGAGGTCGACGCCGCGGGCCGAGCGCGAAAAACCCGCGATGCGCCGGAGGAGAAGGCCCGTACCGCAGCCGACCTCGAGCACGTCGCGGCCCTCGCCGAAGCGGCGGAGGAAGTCCGTCTCGAGCTCGTCGACGAGGTCGTGGTAGCCACCGGGATCGCGGCCGTCGCGAAGGTCCTCGTAACGCTCGGCGAACTCGTCGTAGTAGGCGCGCGTGGCCTCGAGGTGGTCGTCGCCGGAGGGCGGGTGCTGGGGCGCGCTGTTCATCGTGGCCGGTTCTAGCCCAAGGCGGCGGCGTTGGCAGCCCTGCCGCGCGCGGCGGGCGTGACGCGGGAGAGCGCCGGCCCTATGAAGCGTTTGCCGCCCGAGGACGGGCGAGCCGAACAGGAGCGCTCATGAAGCCCGGCGACCATCCCGACTTCTACCGGCTCGCACCCCCGCCGGGCACGTCACGCGAGAGCACGATCGTGCTCGATCGCGAGGGGCGCTTCTGGCACGACGGCGCGCGTGTCGACCACCCCGCGCTCGAAGAAGCGCTCCACCGCTGGATCGCGCGGCACCCGGAGGACGGCCGGCTCATCCTGACGAACGGCTACGACTGGTGTTACTTCCGCGCCGAAGAGACGCCGTTCGTCGTGCGCGCGGTCCGCGTGGAGGACGAAGGACGCGCCGCAGCGCTCGTGCTCTCGGACGGCACGGAGGAGCCGCTCGATCCACGCGTGCTTTCGGTCTCGGGGCAGGGCGTGGTGTTCGCGCGCGTCAAGGCGGGCGCCGAGGACGCGTGTTTCTCGCGGCATGCGCAGGCCGGCCTCGCGCCGCTGCTCGTCTCGGCGGAGCCCCCGGTCGTACGTGTGGGCGACGTCTCGGCGGAGCTCGCGACGCGCGCCGCTCAGTAGCGGTATTGCCAGAACAGATCGAGGCCCGAGCTCGGCTGCTGGTTGATGCCGCCGAAGCCGAACGATCCGCGCAGCGCCCAGTTCCTGTGGAAGCGCCAGTCGAGGTTCAGCTCCGTGCGGTTCTCCGTGCCCTCCGCGGTGGCGTTGGCCGGGGTCTGGACGCCCTCGAGGCGCGTGCTGGCGGGGGAGCCTTCGTAACTCGCTTGCGCGGTCACCGTCTCGCCGAGCTCGTAGATCACGGTCGTACGAAGCCTGCCGGCCTCGGTCGTCCCGACGCGCGTGGAGAGGCCCCGGAGCGGCGCGATCTGCGAGAGGATCGCGTTGATCTGCGCCGTGGCGATCTCGCCGCCCACGACCCCCGCCGCGACGTCGGCCGCGCTGGGGGAAGACTGCGTCGTGGTGTCCTTGCGGGTCTCGGGCGATTCGCCCATGAGGATCATCGAGAGGATCGACTGCTGCGACATCGGCGGGCTCGATCGGAAGCGGAGCTTCTGCTCCGTGATCGGCTTCAGATCGCCTGCGTAATCCACGAAGACGCGCGTGCCGTCGGGCGCATCCCAGCGCGCGGTGACGTTCACGTAGGGGTTGCCCGCTTCTTCCGGTCGCAGGCGCACGAGGCCCCGCTCGATCTCGAACTTCTTGCCGATGACCTCGAACACGCCGCGGGTGATCTGCACATCGCCCGAGAGCCGCGTCTCGTCCGTCAGCTCGATGCGCGGCGGCGCGCCCTTGGGGCTCGTCAGCGCGATGTCGGCGCCCATCCCCTCGATCTCGACCTCGCCGAGCTCGAACGTGACCACGTACGAGAGCGCGTCCGCCGGGCGCTCTTCTTTCGGCGGGCCGAGCGGGTGCGAGACGAGGACGTCCGCGTTTGGATCGAGCGACTGCACCGCGCGCGAGCTCGACGCCGGCAACGCGAGGTGAAGCTCGGGAACGCGCACCGTGAGCGAAACCTCGCGCCCCTGTTTTTCCGCGAGCAGGACGAGTTTTCCGTGCGCCTGCCCGAGCGGCACGCCCTCGAACGTGACGGGCAGCTCCTCGCTCTCGTCGATACGTAGCTCGCCGGCCGCGCCGCGGAACGCGAGGCCTTCCATGTCCACCAGCGCCCAGCCGTGCACCGCGCCGCTGATGCCCTCGGCGCGCAGGCCGTCGAAGCGTAGATCGCCTTGCGGTGTCGTGCGGATCGACAGGCGCGTGTTGCGGAACTCCTGACCGATCTGCGGCACGTGGAAGACGCCGCCGCGCACCTCCATGTTCGCCTCGACGCGCCCCTCGTCCTCGCCGAAGCGATTCAAACCCACACGAAGATCGCCGTCGAGCGAGCCGTCGAGCCGCGAGAGTGTGCCCGAGACGAGCGGGTGCAGGCTCGCGAGGCTGAAGCCGTTCGCCTTGACGAGGAGGTCCGCCGGCCGCGCATCGTCGATCTGGGGGAGGAAACCTCGCCAGTCGACGCCCGCATAACCGGTCGCGTCGATGCGCCCTCCGCCCCGCCCGACGAGCGCGAGTTGCGCCACACCACGCGCAGGTTTGCCCGCGCCCCCGGGGCTCCCGATCGAGAGCTCGACCGCGGCGCGATCGAAGGACGACTGGCTCCCGAGCTTCAGGCCCGACACCTCGATCCGCCCCGCCGCCTCGGGCGCGCCGCCGCGTTGATCGAACCGCAGCGATCCACTCACGCGGCCTTCGACGTCACGATCCGCGAAGAACGGGATCACCTCGAGGGGCAAATCACGCAACGTCGCGCGCGCATCGAACTTCGGCGGCGCGGCGCGACCTTCACGCAGCGCGGTGAGATCGGTCTCGGCGTTCGCTTCGAGCCGAGCGAGCTCGCGCGTCTCCTTGCGAACGGACGCGCGCAGCGTGGCCTTGCCCGCGTCGTAGGTCGCGGTCGCATCCACGTCGAGCGGCACGGCCCACGGGCTCGGATCGAGCGTCCGGGCATCGTGGGCGAGGCCGAACCCTCGGGCGTTCACGCGGATCGTCGGCCTTTCGACCGTCCCGCTCGCCGAGGCCGACAGCATGATCTCGCCCGCGATCGGCGGGAGCGCGTCCCGCAGGACCGAAGGCAACGACTGGAACGAGCGCACGGTGCGCCGCGGGATCGTGAGCTCGGCCGTCGCGTGGGATCCGAGCAGCGACGCGCGCCGCCGCTTCGGATCGTCGATCAGCGTCGGTACATCGAGGTCCACGTGGGCCGAAAGCTCCGCCATCGTCACGCCGTCGAGCAGCGAGAGTGTTCCATCGGTCGCCCCCGTCGCGCCGTTGAGCCCGCCCGAGAGCGCGACGTCCATGGAGCGCGACTCCCACCGTGGTTTGTCCTCGCCGAACCCCTGCGGCCCCACGAGCACGAGGCCCCGCGTGTGCAGGTCGAGATCACGGACCGAGACGAACCTCTGTCCTCGGGGCCGCTCGATCACGAAGCTCGTGCCGAGGCGGCCCCCGACTTCACTGACGAGCAGCGCGATCGGCAGCCGCTTCGTGATGCACCGCAGATCCCAGTCCGGCGCGGAGACACGCGCCGATCCCGTGAGCTCTGCCCACGTCGCCGGATCGAGCAGCGGGCCACGCAGACGGCCCTCGGCGCCTTCGATCCGCACCTCCGCGATCGACCCGTTGCACGCGTCTTCCGCCGCGCTGTTCTCGCGATCGACGAGCCGGAACGTGCCATCCATCGTCGCGTGATCGTCGTCGAACGTCGCGACGATCGAGCCTGACGCTCCCTTGATCGGCAGCCCTCCGGCTACGATCGTCCCGTCCTCGATCTGCACGTGCACGTGCCCCTTGCGCCCGCCCTTCGTGCGCGTGAGCGCGATGTCCACGTCCGCGAGGCCTCGGACGTTCCTGTCGAGATCGAGCAGCCGGCCGAGCCGCGTGAGGTCCACCGCCTCGCCCTTCAGCTTGCCTGAAAGGTCGCGCCCGTCGACCACGAGCGTCCCGGAGGCCGATCCTATGCCGGGCCCCGAGGCCGTGATCCCCTCGACGGCGAGGGATCCCTTGCGAAGCGTGATGCGCCTGGCCTTGCCTTCGATCCGCTCGCCGCCGCGGTTCAGACGCAACGCGACTTCACCCGCGCTCTCTTGCTTCGTGTCGATCCGCCCTGACGCTTCGAGCTCGCCCACGTCGCCGCCTTCGAGCCGCGCATAGACCTTCGGCGTCGCCACGGGGCCACGCAGGCGCGCCGTCACCCGATCGGCGTCACGCCCACCTGCGTGGAGCTTCTTGCCTTCGAGCGAGGCCTCGACCTCCAGCTTGTCGAAGGGCCCGCGGAGCCTGCCTTCCACGCGACCTTCTTCGAGCGACACGTCCCCCAACACGCGCAGATTCCGCACCGATCCATCGACCCGCGCGTCGATCTTCCCGCCCTCGAATGCGCCGCGCACCCGCACCCGCGCGCTTCCCGTGGCTCGGCCTCGGAGCCGCGGCGCCGCCTCGATCGAAGCCACGACCGTCTCGGCCTCGAACCGCACGCCGCCGCCCGGCGCCACGACGAACGATCCGGTCGCAGGCGCGCCTGGCTCGTGCAACGTCACCCGACCCGCGAGCTCGCCGTGAGCGAAGACCAGGTGCACGTCGGCCGCCGGCACGTCCTGCTTCTGCACGACCATCGGCTCGGTCCTCGCGTCGGCCACGAGCCGCAGCGATGGACTCGTGTCGAGGAAAACCCGCGCGCTCGCGTCCACGCTCGCCTCGGGCAAACCATCGACGAACACCCGTGGATCGAGGTCCTCTGCCGCGACATCGAGCGCGAGCCGCGCCCCGCTCCGCACGTCGAGTTTGCCCCGCAGCACGATCGAACCCGGCGCCTTCTCCTTCGGCGACACATCGAGCCGCCCCTCGACCTCGAACGTGGGCGCATCCCCTTCGATCGAGATCCTCGCCGCGACGCGCTCCCGCAAGGGCAAACCCGGCACGAGCAGGCGTAGATCCTCCGGCTCGGCGCGCGGCAGCTCGATCGCGCCGGTAACCCGCGTGCCGTCGATCCCCGCGCGCGCCAGCACCTCCACGGGCCCCGCGCGGCCGGCGAAGCTGCTCCACATGCGCACCACCGCCGCCGGGCTCGTCACGTCGGGCAGGTCCACCGCCGTGTTTGTCGGCACCGGCGACGTCGGCGTGTCGACGTGCAGGTGGTAGTCGACCGTTCCCGCGAGGGGCATGTGGGGGACGAGCCCGCGCTCGCGGATGCCCGTGTGCTCCACGTCCACGGCGAGCCCACGCGGGCCCACACGCACCGCGCCGCGTAGCCGCGAAAGATCGGCGTCGAGCGCGGCCGTCTCCGAGAGTTTTCCCGCCGCGTGCGCATGACCGATCTCGATCCGCTCGAGCGCCACGCTCGTCGGTCGCTCGGCCGCCTTCGTCCCCTTGGCCCCTGGCTTCTTCGGCTTCTTCGGCTTCGCCGGCCGGGGCTTGAACGCCGCCTCGATGCCGAGCCGTTGATCGGGCCCGCGGTCGAGCCGCACCTCGGCCTCCTCGATGCGGACGCGCGGGATCAAAAGCGTACGCTCCCCTCTGCCGAAGAGTGATTCCCGGGCAAACCCCACGAGGTCGACGCTCGCGTGGAGCCCGCTCACCCGGATCACCTCTTCACCGCGCGGATCCATCGCCACGGCGGAGCGGATGGAGGCCTCCCCGAGCGAGAGGTGATCGATCTCCGAGACCACGACGCGCCCTTCGAAGAGCGTGCCGAGCGCCTGGTTCGTCACGTCGCGCGCGAGGCGGCGGAAGGGCGCGACATCGAGGTGCAAAATGACCGCGACGACCGCGGAGCCCGTGAACACCGTCGAGAGCCCCAGCGTCGCCGCGAAAACGCCGAACGCCCGACGCACCCGTCCGGGTCGCCTTGGCGCGGGCTTCTGCGGCGATTCGGGATCCACGCCGCTAGCATAGCGAATCGGCGGCGCGTTTCTCGGACTCCGCGCGACGCGCTTTCATGCTTTCGAGGAGGGGCGGAAGTTGCCGGAGAATCACAACACGTCTCGTGTCTCCGGCAGGGACGGCGCTTGTCTTTCGGCGTCCCGATTACGGGCAGAGGCTCGGCAGAGCTTCGGCCTCCCCGAGTAGCTCCGTGTAGCTCTCGATCCGCCGACCGCCGTGCACCGTATCGTCGAACTCGATGAACACGCGCCGCGCGTCGGGCTCCACCATCGCGTTGAAGTACGCCGCGGCGTCCGTGTCCGTATTGCCGAACGCGTACGCCGGGAGGATCCCTTTTTGCGCCAGCATCGCGAGCTCGTTCGTCTTGTACGTCGAGGCCTCGCTCCCGAGCGCACCCGATTTCGTGAGCGTCGTGTGTACGATCCCGTCCGGAAAGCCGTTCTGATCGAGGAACGCGCGTGTCCTCGCCCCGAGCCATTCGGGCCGGGCGGTCATGTAAAACGGGTGATACCCCTTCGAGGCGAGGATCCCGAAGAGCTTCGCCGCGTCCTTGCGCACCGCCGGAAGCTCCCCTTGCGCGAGCGCGACGAACTCCTCGGTCTCGTAGGTCGTGAGTGTCCCGTCGATGTCACTCACGAACACCGGCGCGCCTTTCGGCACGACCTCGATGAACAGATCCGTGGTCGAGAGATCCCCCTTGACAACCAGGTGCACTTTGTGCCTACCAGGCCCCAGCGCCTTCTCGGGCGGGATCTGGAAGTAGACGCGGCCCCCCGTGTCCTCGACGCCCTCGACCGCCTCATGCTCGCCGTCCTCGGTCGTCGTCGCCGTCCCGAGGTGCTCCCACGTGTCTCCGCAGTCGCGCAGGAGGTAGACGTCGACGTACTCGCCCTTGATGTCGTCGTCGATCGTCCCGTACGAGAATTTCGCCAGGATCCACTGCGGATCACCGGGGTTGTAAAAGATGTCTCGCCCGCGGTGGTTCGGGTCGCCGAACGGCGGGATGATCGCGTTCCAGTCGACGGTATTTCCCGGCGGCGGCGGCGGCGCATCACACGCCGGGATCGGCCCGCACCACGCCCCCGGCACACCGCCCGATCCACCGCCGCCCGTCTCGCCCCCGCCCGCGCCGCCCGCCGTGCCCGTGCCCGTCGCCCCGCCCGGTGTTCCCACCGTGCTGTCGACCTCGCCGCCCGAGCCGCACCCGGCCGCACCCACGATCCCCGCCAAAAAGAAAGCGTACGCTCCACGCATGGGCTCCATTGTGGCCCCAATCGAGCCGTAGAAAAAGCGATTCGACGCGCTGCATCCTCCACGCCGCGTACCCACCGCGGAGCCACCCGCGCGCCGCCCCTTGCGCGGACGAGCGCACCTCTGCGAACGTTCTATCCCCCCGTATGCCCAAGCCTGATCCCCGCGTCCTCGCACGCACCGCTGGCAACTACCTGAAAGAGCACCCCGAGGAGATCGTCCGCGCCCTGCGCAGCGCCCTCGGAATGCGCGCCTCCATCCCCATGGACGCCCTGCGTTACCTCGCGCGCGAGTTCGTCCCCGAGGGCAAGAGGGCGCCGAAAGACATCGTCGTCGAAGCCGCGCCGCCCGGCCTGCGCGTCGCCGCGACCGTCGACGCCATGGGCACGCCGCTGCGCGCCTCGCTCATCGTGCACGTCGAGGAGATCGCCACCTCCCTCGACGAGCTGCGCGTCGGGATCCGCATCGAAGGGCTCACGTTGACCGTCCTCGGCGAATCGAGCTCGCCGCTCGCCGGCCTCCTGAAATCCGGCGCGCTCGATCTCTCGAAGCCCGGAAACCTCGTGGCCTTCATGCCCAAGCGTCCGCCGATGCTGGTCGAGGCGAAGGACGATCGCCTCACCATCGACCTCATGAAGGTGCCCAAGATCGCGGAAAACCCCAAGGTTCGTCGTTACCTCTCGATCCTGGTGCCCGTCGCCTCCGTCCGTGCGATCCGTACCAAGGACGACCACCTCGACGTGCACCTCAAGGCAAACCTCGGGGGTGTGCCCCAAGCGATCGCTGCGGCGCGGCAAACGGTTTGATAGACTGATCGCCGAATGCCGCCGCCGTCTCGTGGGCAAGACCCGACCGCGCTCTCCTTCCAGGCGCTCGCGGAGATCGCGGCCGGTGAGTCGGCGAAGGTCGACCTCTGCCGCGTGACCTCGGGCCCCGCCGAGGGCCGGCTCGTCGCCGTCAAACGCCTCCATCCCCATCTCGCCACCGATCCCGCGTTCGTCGCGCAGTTCCGCGACGAGATGTGGATGACCGCGGCGCTGCGGCACCCGAACGTCGTCGAGGTCGTGGGCTGGGGCAGCGACGATCACGGGCTCTACCTCGCCGTCGAGCTCGTGCAGGGCGTCTCGCTCGCGCGCCTGATGAAGACCATCTTCGACACGGGCGAGGCCTTCACCGAACGCATGGTCGTTTTCCTCTCGCGCCAGGTTTGTCGCGGCCTCGGCACCGCGCACGCCTTGCGCGTCCCCAGCGGCGAACACTTGAACCTCGTCCACCGCGATCTCACCCCGGGCAACGTGCTCTGCTCGTTCCAGGGCGACGTGAAGATCGCCGACTTCGGCCTGGCCAAGGCGAAGCAGCGGCTCACGCGCACGCTCACCGGCATGGTGAAGGGCCAGCTCGAGTACATCTCGCCCGAGCAAGCGACGGGGAACACGGTCGACGCGCGCGCCGACATCTTCTCGCTCGGCGTGATGCTCTTCGAGCTCTTCGCGGCGCGCAGGCCGTGGACCGCGCCGAACGACATGGAGCTCGCGCGGCTGCTCATGACGGCGCCCCCGGCCGATCTCTTCAAGCTGCGGCCGAAGATCGATCGCGAGCTCGTCAGCATCGTCAACAAGTGCCTCGAGAAGGATCCCAAGACGCGGTTTCAATCCGTCGCCGAGATCCTCGCGCGGCTCGACGAGTGGCTCAGCGCGCACGGGTACATGGAGGACAACGAGGAGGCGCTCGGCCGCTTCGTCCGCCGGAACGCGATGCGCCAGATCGGCTGGTTCGAGCGCGTGATCGCGAGCCAGACGCCCGACCTCAAGAAAGAAAAACCGCGCCCGCCGACCTTCACCGGCGGCTCGGTCGTGGCCCCGCTCCCGGGAAAAACCACGCGCCGCGATTCTCCGCCCCCCACCGAACGACCGGGGACGAAACGATCCTCCGGGCCCCCGGCGCCGAAGGGCCCGCTGATCACGGAAGCCGGCGAGATCACCGAGGACACGACCGCCGAGGTCAAGGCCGGGCCGAAGCGGGTCGGCACGTTGCGGAACGCGCCGCGGATCGCCGAGCGCGGGACCGGCGAGGGCGAGGTCGACTGGGGCGAAGAAGTCCCGACCCTGGTGAAAAGCACGCCCGAGCAGCTCGCCATGCTGCGCCAGCAGTTCAAGGGGGGCAAACCCTTCGATCCGAAGCTCGTCGCCGGCGACGTCCCGCCCGCGCGCCCCGCGCCGCTGTCCGAGGGCGCGGAGGAAAGACGCAACGCGCTTCCGAGCTTCGCGACGGTCGTCGAAGGTCAATCGCTCTTCGCCAAGGAAAAGAACGGCCCCGACAGCGACGAGCTCGCGGACGATCCCACGGCGCCCATCGGCGATCTGCTGCGCAAGGTCCGCGCCGCGACGGCCGCGCGCGCGAACGCCACGGGTTTGCCCCCCGGCCAGATTGTCGCCGCCGATCCCTCCGTGCCCATGCCTCCCGCGACGACACGGAGCGCAGGATCGGCGCCGCCACCGCCGCCGCCACTTCTCGAGCCGAACCGTGAAGACCGGTTGCGCAGCGAGGCCGAGCGTCTCTCGATCGAGGCCATGCGCCTCACCGAAGAGGCGAAAGCCGCCCTCGCCCGCGCCGAACGCAAGGCCTCCCTCGCCAAAGCAACGAGTGACGCCGCCGCGATCGCCGCCGACGCGCTCCGTATCGCCAAGACCCAGGGCATCACCGACGGCATGCGAAGGCTCGAGGTCGCGCTCGCCATGGAGCGCTCGGCCCGCGCGAACGAAGGCGCCGCCGCTTCGACCGTGAGCGCGCCTCCGCCGGGCCTCGCCGCCATGGCCCCGCCGCCGATCCCGCCGGCCCCCGCGTTGCCCGCCCTGCCGCTGAGTCCCTCCGCCGCGCTCCCGCCGATCCCCGCGCCCCCCGCGCTCCCGACGATCCCGCCTTCGCCGCCGGTCCCCGGTCGATCCGTGCCCCCGGGCGCCTCGCGAGACGCCCCGGGCGGACTTAGCTTCTCCGGCCGCCAGGCCTTGCCCGCGGCCGAGATCGACGCCGACGCCTTCACCACGCGCCTCCGCCCGCGTGTCCTCGGTTTGCAGCTCCCCGTGCTCGTCGCCGTCGCCGTGGGCGTCGTCGTCGTGCTCTTGCTCGTGCTCTGGATCGGGTTCGGCTGACGCGCTTCGTCCTCGGGGCCTTCCGCCTTGATCTCGCCCTTCGCCTTTCGCTACCGTGATCGGCGATGAGCAAAGACGAAGAATGGGTCATGATTGGCCTCGACCCGAAGATGTCGCGCCGCCAGGGCATGCCGCCGCAGCTGCCCATTCCCAAGAGCGAGTTCGAGGGTCTGGCCGACAAGGGCCTGTCCATCGACAACGCCCGCAAGTGGATCAAGTCGTTCCTCAACGACTCGCCCGCGGGCAAGGATGGAAACTGGCGCAAGAAAAATAGCCAGCTCGTCGCGGCGCTCGAGGTCTTCCTCGACAAAGTGCCGCTGCTCGATCGCGCGCAGCAAGGTTTCGCCGAGAACGACTTCGAGAAGGCGCTCTCCGCGCTGAAGCGCATCGCCTCGATGGATCCGGACGATCACTCCGCGCGCCTGAACCTCGCCTCGGCGCAGACGGCCCTCCGCGATTACCCGGCCGCGCTGAAGACCTACCAGCAGATCCGCAAGTCCTTCGAGGGGGACGCGGATTACCACGTGGGCCTCGGCCAGGTCCACGCGACGATGGGCAACAAGGACGCGGCCGTCGACGAGTTCGTCCTGGCCCTCGAGGCGCAGGCCGACTGCCAGCCCGCGCTCGACGCGCTCGCCAAGCTCGGCGTCCTCGTCCCCGTCTACGAGAACCCGCGCGACGCCACGTCGCTCACGTACGTGCGCGCGGACAAGGTCGACGCGTATCTCGGCACGGTCTGGGACGCCGAGGCGCGCGACACTGCGTATTACCTCGAGCAGCTCGCCTACCACGAGCGAGATGGCCGCGCGGCCGTGGTGCTCGCGG
>JANMGF010000602.1:0-5383 GCA_031374535.1 Polyangium sp. (in: bacteria) | reverse complement strand
AAAGCCGCCTTGACCAGCGCCGCGCCGGCCTTTTCGAGCCCCGCGACGTCGACCCCTTCGGCGCCACCCTCGATCCGCGCCGCGACGCTCGCCCGCCCCTCCGCGCCGCCCTCGCTCGGCTGCTCGACCTGGATCTCGATGGGCAAGTCGGCGTCGGGCAGGTGCGCAAAACCCCGGTAAATCGAGGTCGATCCCGCTTCGTCCCCGCGCTCGATCACGTACCGCACGCCCGCTGTGGGGCGCTTCTGCGACGCGTCCATCGGCCCTACGTTCCCTGCTTGCCCGCGCCTCTTCGCGCGTCGAGCTCCGCGACGAACTTCTTGGCCGTCACGGCGAAGGGCCCGCCGTACTCGTCGAGCACCTTCTGGAAGACGGCCCGCGCCTCGTCCGGCTTGTTCATCCGCATCAACGTCTCCCCCTTCAGCACGAGCGCCTCGGCCTCGAGCGACGAGGCGGGGAACCGCTTCAGCGCGTGATCGATACGCGCGATCGTCGCCGGAAAGACGTCCTGCCGCAGGTAGAACCGCGCCACGTAGAGCTCGTGCCGCATGAGCCGACCCGTCACCGTCTCCTGCATCTTGCGCACGTCGTCGGCGTAGCGGCTGCGCGGGTTGTCGCGCATGAACGCCCCGAGCTCCCGGTACGCCTCGAGGGCCGTCCCCTGGTCGCGCTCCTCCTGCGGGGGCAGGAGCACCGTGTCGTCGATGTCCCGGAAGAGCGCCTTCGCGATGCGGTAACGCGCGTACTCGACGTCGCGATCGGTGCGGTGGTTCTGGATGAACTCTCGGTAGGCCGAGACCGCGTCGGGGTACTTCTCCTGCTCGAACTCCAGGTCCGCGATGCGGAGCTCGGCGAGCGTCGCGTACCGGCTGTACGGGAAGAGCTTGCGCACCTCGGAGAGCAGGGCGCGCGCGTCCTCCCACGCCTTGCTGCGGTACGAGCGCATCGCCTCCTCGTACGCGGAGCGCGCGTCGTCCGTGTACGTGAGCGTCGCCTTCCGCCCGTCGCCGACCTGGACGTCGCAGCCCACGACAAGCAGGGGGACGACGAGGCCAAAGGCCCGAGCGAGGACCCCAAAGGACCTCGAGAGCGACGGAAAACCAGAGACCGTGCGCATCCTGCGCTCCCTAGCCCTTCCACGGTCAGCGCGCCAGTGCTTCCTGCCGCGCCGCGCCGCAGGGTTCGGTACTGTGGGCCCATGTCGAGCTCGTTCGTTACGCCCACGGCGGCCTCCAGCGAGGCCTTGGGGGCCGCGGTCCCCCCCACGGTCCTCGTCGTCGACGACGAACGGAACATCCGTCGCACGCTCGATCTCGTCCTGCGCGGCGAGGGCTACGAGGTCATCGAGGCCGAGAGCGGCGAGCAGGCCCTCGAGATCCTCGCCAACGGTGGCAGGCCCGTCGACCTCGCGATCATCGACCTGCTCCTGCCGGGCATGGGCGGGCTCGAGCTCCTCGAGCGTATCCGCCGCGACGAGGGAACACGCAGCCTTCCCGTCGTCGCGATCAGCGGACACGCCACCGTCCATGACGCCGTGAAGGCCATCAAGCTCGGCGCCGGCGACTTCTTCGAGAAGCCCGTCAGCCGCGAGCGCGTCCTCGTCAGCGTCAAGAACGCCCTCTACTCGTCGGAGCTCGCGCGCAAGGTCCGCGATCTCGAGGCCGAGCTCCTCGCGCGTTACGAGATGATCGGCCGCGCGACGGTCATGCAGAAGCTCTACAAGGAGATCGACCGCGTCGCGCCGACGAAGGCGAGCGTGCTCATCACGGGCGAAAGCGGCACGGGCAAGGAGCTCGTGAGCCGCGCGATCCACCGCCTCTCGCCGCGCATCGCCGGCCCCTTCGTCAAGGTCAACTGCGCGGCGATCCCGCGTGAGCTCATCGAGAGTGAGCTCTTCGGCCACGAGCGCGGCGCCTTCACGGGCGCGCAGGCGCGCAAGCGGGGCTTCTTCGAGCAGGCGCACGGCGGCACGTTGTTCCTCGACGAGATCGGCGACATGGAGCCCTCGGCCCAGGCCAAGGTCCTGCGCGCCCTCCAGTCCGGCGAGATCAGCCGCCTCGGCAGCGAGCGCACCTTGCAGGTCGACGTGCGTGTCCTCGCCGCGACGAACAAGGATCTCGGCCGTGAGGTCTCCTCGGGCCGCTTCCGCGAGGATCTCTTCTTCCGCCTCGCCGTCTTCCCCATTCGCGTGCCTTCCTTGCGTGAGCGCAACGAGGACATCCGCCCCCTCGCCGAGGCATTCATGGCCTCGTTCTGCAAGGAAAACGGGCTCAAGCCGAAGCGCATCGATCCGGCCTTCCACGCCGCGCTGGAGCGTCGCAGCTTCCCCGGCAACGTGCGCGAGTTGAAGAACGTCATCGAGCGCGCGGCCATCCTCTCGGGCGACACCGTCACGATCGCCGACCTGCCCGAGGATCCCCACGCGAGCCCTTTCGACGACGATCTCGCGACGAACGAAGCCTCCGACGCGAACGACATGCGCGCGCCTCCTTTCCCGCTCCCGCCTTCGATCGAGGGCATCCCGCGCACGGAGGCCGGCCGCAGGCTCACGCTGCGCGAGTTCCGCGACCAGGCCGAGCGCCGCTACATCGTCGAGGTCTTGCAGAGCCTCGACTGGAACATCTCGCGCGCCGCGATCGTCCTCGGCGTCGAGCGCACGAACCTCCACAAGAAGATCCGCGCGTACGACATCCGTCGGGGCGGGGGGTGAGGGGGCAGAGGAAGGATACGAAGCGTCCGACCGGAGCCCCCCTCAATGAGAGGGAGCGAGAGGCGCGATGATGTCCGCCACGCTCTTCGCCAGCAGAGGCGCGCCGGCCCCGCTCCGCGTCGACGCCTCGCGCAGCACCGGCTCCGCGATGAAGATGGCGAACGACACGTAGTCGTAGAGCCACTGCGCCAGCGTCGCCTCCGCTTGCTCCGGGCCCACCAGCATCGCCACGTTCTCGATGATCTGTCCGTCGTCGAGCGTGCCGTCGGGCCGCGGACCTGCGCGCATGAAGAGCGCGTCGTAGATCCCCGCGCCCGTCGCAAACGACGCCAGGTGCTGGCGAACCTCGTCGCCGCGCCTCACCGCATCGACCTCGCGGATCACCATCGCCATCGCTTCGTTGAACAGCGCCACGATCGCCGCCGGCCCCGTCGGGCGTGGCGCGCGCACCGTCACGCAGCCGCCCTGCACGAGCTGGAAGACTTGCCGCGTGACCTCGAACTCCCCCTGCCCCACGGCGCGGCAGATGTCCGCCACGGATCGTACCCCGTCGACCGCCTCGTAGACACGCGCGAGGTCGCCGTCGCTCGGCGGAGGCCGTTCGGGCACGCGATCGGGCACGTGCTCGGCGGACGGGATGCGCTCGCGGAAATAACGCATCTCGTCCATGCGCCGCACGGCTTCCATGAGCAGCCCACTCACGGAGAGGTTCTGCCGCGACGTCAGCCGCGCCTCGTCGAAACGATCGAGGAAGTAGAACATCCCGCTCTCGGCGCGCATCACCGCGTAGACGATCTCCTCGACCTGCCGCCCCATGATCTGGAACAACGTCTCGCGCGACAGATGCCCCAAACGCACGGCCGCCTCGCCGAAACGCGTCTCGCCCGTCACGGCCTTCGCGACCTCTTGCACCTCGGCGTGCGAGAGCGCGCCGTAACGGTAGAGCACCTCGCCGAGCCGCTCTCCTTCGGCGCTCGACTGCGCCCCCACCACCGACCCGTGCTCGAAGAAGATGCTGCGATTCGTCGTGCCATCGTAGACCGCGAGCTCGCCCGTCCACGCGCTCTGGCCGAGCATCGACACGACGTCGCAGAGCGCGCTCGCGCTCGTGATCTCGCCGCAGAGCCGCAAGCTCCCGCCCTCGCCTGCGTGCCCCTCGGCGCCCGCGCGGCGCATCACCACCACGTGCGCGGGTGAGGGCATCAATCGGAATGCGCCTTGCCGCGCGCGCATTCGCTGGCTCGCCAGCTTGCCGACCGGGTGCGCAGTCCCCGTGCCGTCCACGCGCACGACATCGTGGCCGTCCTCGCCCATCTGTTCGGTTTATAGCAGGGGGCTCGGGGCCGAGGACCTCGAAGGCGAACCGAGGCCCCAAATGTCGCGTGGTGGACCCGGCGTTGCGCGTGGAACGCCATGCTACCGTGGAGCGCGTGACCGCCCTTCGCGAAGCGCATCACCCGCCCCCGCCCGGCGGGCCCGACCCGATCGCCTCCCCCCAGGCGCTCTCGGCCGCTCTCGGCGGTGCGCGCTACCTCAGCGACCCGGCCACGGCCCTCTCCCTTTGGCTCGCCCTGCGCATGGAGCGGCCCCTCATGCTCGAGGGGCCCGCGGGGGTCGGCAAGACCGACCTCGCACGCGCCGCCGCCGAGGCGCTCGGCCGTCCGCTCATCCGCTTGCAATGTTACGAGGGCCTCGACGAGGCCAAGGCCCTCTACGAGTGGGACTACGCCAAGCAGATGCTCTACACCCAGCTCCTTCGCGACGCGATCGCGTCCGAGACGAAGGGCGCGACCATCGCCGAGGCCGCGCAGATCGTCGCGAAGAGCGAGGCCTCGTTCTTCACGGAGCATTTCCTCCTCTCCCGGCCGCTGCTCGCCGCGATGCGCAGCGACGCGCCCGTCGTCCTGCTCATCGACGAGGTCGATCGTGCCGATCCCGAGTTCGAGGCCTTCCTCCTCGAGATCCTCTCGGAGCTCCAGGTCACCATCCCGGAGCTCGGCACCTTCCGCGCCCGACATGCGCCGCTCGTGCTCCTCACGACGAACGCCACGCGCGAGATGACCGAGGCGCTGCGCCGGCGGTGCCTGCACGCCTTCCTCGACTACCCGGCCTCCTCGCGGGAGCTCGCCATCCTCGAGCTCGTCGTCCCCGGCATCGATCACACGCTCGCTTCGCATGTCGTCGCGTTCATCGGCGAGCTCCGCAAGATGGATCTCCGCAAGGTGCCTGCCGTGAGCGAGACCCTCGACTGGGCGCGCTCGCTGCTCCTGATCGGCAAAAGCAAGCTCGATCCCGACCTCGTGCGGGACACGCTCGGCCTCTTGCTCAAGCATCAGGAGGACAAGGTCGCGGTCGAGCCGCGCCTCGAGGCGCTCGTGAGATCTTTGGTCCCGTAATAAACTTTTACGGATCCGTAAAACTCATCGAAGCTCCGCGACCTTCTCCCCGAAGAGTTTTTCGAGCCGCCCGAGCATCTCGTCGCTCGGCGTCACCGTGAGATCACGACCGAGCGCGAGCACGGCCTCCGCCCCGTCGTCGAGCTGGATCAAGAGGTGCACCGGGCAGACGCCGCGGCTCGATTGCAGCACGTCCTTCAGCTTGCCGATGTGATCCCGCGTCGCCTTTCGTGCTTGCACCCGGATGCGCACGCTTTTCGTCTCGGCGCGGATCGCG
>JANMGF010000590.1:0-1032 GCA_031374535.1 Polyangium sp. (in: bacteria) | reverse complement strand
CTTGGAAATTCTTCCGCGCCGCTTTCCGGACGCGAATCGGGTGCTCGTCCGGCGACTTGTGCTAATGGCGGCTCCGCATGGCCCGTCGGCTCTTCCCGTGCTTCCTTTCGCTCCTCGTCCTCGCGTGCGGCGGAGCGGCCCCTCCCCTCGAAGATTCGGCGCCTTGGCGCTCCCCGGCGCCGCCTGTCGCCCTTTCGACGCCGCCGCCGGAGGCCGCCAAGGCGCCGACGGAGGCCGTTCTTGCTCTCGACGTTCCTCCTCCGACGAATCCCGGTCCTCCTTTTCCTCCGCCTGCGTTCGCGCCTCCCCACGCCCGCACCGCCAAACCCGGCGACGGCACCTTCACGCCGATGGCCGAGGGCGCGGGGCCCCTCGCCCGCGCGCTCGTGCACCCGCACCCGGTCAAACCGCACCCGTACGTCGTCGTCGTGGCCGTCGATCTGCGCCGCGTCGACCTTCGCCTCGTCGCGGGGACCGAGGAGCCCACGTCGAGCGCCGTGCCGAAAGAGCGCCGCCCCGGCCTCGTGCCCCCGGCCGACCTGCCCTCGCTGATTGCGGTGTTCAATGGTGGCTTCATGGCGCGGCACGGCCAATGGGGAATGAGGGTCGACGGAGACGTCTTCCTGCCGCCGCGAGAAGATGGCTGCACGGTGGCGCTCCTCGACGACGGATCGGTGCGGATCGCGAGTTTCCCGGCCCTCGCGCCCGTCTCGGCCCGCCTCCGCTCGTACCGACAAACCCCGCCCTGCCTCCTCGAGGGCGGAGCGCTGCACCCGCGCCTGCCCGCCGAGGATACGGCGCGGCTCTGGGGCGCGGCCGTGGGGGGCGATCGCGAGATTCGACGCACGGCGCTCGGGCTCCACGCGGACGGCGCGACGTTGCTCTTCGCGATGGGCGAATGGGTATGGGCCAAGGACCTCGCCGCGGCCATGAAATCGGCGGGGGCCACGTCGGCGGCGGAGCTCGACATCAACTGGTCGTATACGCGGTTTCTCCTGTACGACGCCAAGGCCCCGCCCGAGGTCATCACCG
>JANMGF010000579.1:0-4334 GCA_031374535.1 Polyangium sp. (in: bacteria) | reverse complement strand
CCCGATCGCCCCGATCCCCGCGGTCGCCCCGATCCCCACGATCCCCGCGGTCGCCCCGATCGCCCCGATCCCCGCGGTCGCCCCGATCCCCACGATCCCCACGATCCCCGCGGTCAATGGGCGCAACCGCCGCCGCGGCTTCGCCTACGTGTTCCTCGACGAGCTCCGGCCTTTCCCTCGGGATGTCCGCCTGGACCGCGATCGGCACCGCAATCACGGCGAGGCTCGCACCGACGATGCCTACCTTCATGAGCAAAGACCGAATGGATTTCCTGGCCATCGTTCCCCTCCCCATCGGGATCGTGCGGCCGGACCTGGCAATGGCAAGCGGCGCCCGAGACGGATCGCCCTCTCCGTTCCCCACCCCGCTCGACGCCTTCGCCTTCGCTTGCCGCTTCCGCCCCTCGTTCGGTATCCTCACCGCCCGATGAAGAAGCTCCTCAACGCGCCCGTTGATCTCGTCCCGGAGGCGCTCGCCGGGATGGCCCTCGCGCACCCGGATCTCCTCCGTGTCCACATGGATCCCGCCTTCCTCGTTCGCGCCGACGCGCCCGTGCGGGGCAAAGTCGCCGTGCTCTCGGGCGGGGGCAGCGGGCACGAGCCTCTGCATGGCGGGTTCGTCGGGCGCGGCATGCTCGATGCGGCTTGCCCCGGCGCGGTCTTCACGAGCCCCACGCCCGACCCGATCTTCGAGGCGACACGCGCCGTCGACGGCGGCGCGGGCGTCGTTTACATCGTCAAGAACTACACGGGCGACGTGATGAACTTCGACATGGCCGCCGATCTCGCGCGCGAGGCGGGCATCGCGGTCGAGAGCGTGCTCGTGAACGACGACGTGGCCGTGGAGAACAGCCTTTACACGGCCGGACGTCGAGGCGTGGGCGCGACGGTGCTCGTCGAGAAGATCTGCGGGGCCGCGGCCGAGGCGGGGCAATCGCTCGTGGATGTCGCGGCGCTCGGGCGGCGCGTGAACGAGCGGGGGCGGAGCATGGGAATGGCGCTCTCGGCGTGTACGGTGCCCCATGCGGGCAAACCTTCGTTCGAGCTCGGTCCGGACGAGATGGAGGTCGGAATCGGGATCCACGGCGAGCCGGGGCGAAGGCGCGTGAAGCTCGAATCGGCCGATCGAATCACGGAGATGCTCCTCGGGCCCGTCCTCGACGATCTGCCGTTCCGCGCCGGGAAAGACGTGCTGCTTTTCGTCAATGGCTTAGGCGGCACGCCCTTGATCGAGCTTTACGTCGTTTTCCGCAAGGCACACGCGATGGCCGAGGCGCGGGGGCTCCGGGTCGTGCGGAGCCTCGTCGGGCCGTTCGTCACGTCGCTCGAGATGGCGGGGGCGTCGATCACGCTCCTCGAGGTCGACGAGGAAATGGTTCGGCTGTGGGATGCGCCCGTGCGCACGGCAGCGCTGCGCTGGGGGGTTTGAGGTGGGCTCCGTGGAGGGGTTGCAGGCAGACGTGGTTCTCCGGTGGATCGAACGCGCGGCCGAGGTGATCGAGGAAAACAAGGTTTGGCTGACCGACCTCGACGCGCCCATCGGCGACAGTGATCACGGGGCGAACATGGCGCGCGGGTTCTCGGCCGTGCGGGGCAAGCTCGCGGGGCTTCCGCGGGACGATCTCGGCGCGATGCTGAAGACCGTGGGAATGACGCTGCTCTCGACCGTGGGCGGCGCGAGCGGGCCCCTTTATGGGACCTTCTTCCTCGAAGCGGCGAAAGTGGCGGCCGGGAAAACGGCGCTCGATCGGGCGGGGATCCAGCAATCGTTCTCCGCGGGGCTCGCGGGGATCCAGAAACGCGGCAAGGCCGAGCCGCTCGACAAGACGATGGTCGACGCCCTCGGGCCGGCCCTCGTGGCGCTCGAAGGCGCGGAAGGGGTCTCGCTCGCGGAGGCGCTCGCGCGTATGGCGGAGGCGGCGCGGCAAGGCGCGGAGGCGACGATTCCGCTCGTCGGGCGCAAAGGACGGGCGAGTTATCTCGGGGAGCGGGGCGCGGGGCATCAGGATCCAGGCGCGACGTCGATGTGGCTTTTGCTCCGGAGCCTCGCCGAGGCCGCGGCGGAATGAACGAAGGCAAGGTCGCGCTCGTCCTCGTCTCCCATAGCCGCGCGCTCGCGGAGGCGACACGTACGCTCACCACGCAGATGACGGGGGACGCGGTCGTCCTCGAAATCGCGGCGGGCGTCGGGGAGACGGGCGAGGAGCTCGGGACCGACGCCTTGGCCATCGTGCAGGCGCTCGAACGCGTGGCCGGGGACAAGGGCGCGGTCGTGCTGATGGATCTCGGCAGTGCGCTTCTCAGCGCCGAGACCGCGCTCGATCTCGTGGATCCGGCCATTCGAGAAAAGACGCGTCTCTCGGCGGGTCCCTTCGTCGAAGGCGCGGTCGCGGCGGCGGTACGGGCGGCAGGCGGCGGGACGCTCGACGAGGTCGCGGCCGAGGCGCGGCGGGGTCTTGCTGCCAAGCAGGAGCAGCTCGGCGAGGCGGCGGCAAACCCGGAGACGGCCCAGGAGCGCAAGCCAAACGAGGTATGGGTGGAGGCCGAGGTCGCGGACGAGCACGGCCTGCATGCGCGGCCCGCGGCGCGAATCACGATCCGTGCAGCCGAGTTCGACGCGCAGATCACCCTCGAAAACCGGACGAAGGGAAAAGGGCCGTTGCCCGCATCGAGCCCCGTCGCGCTGGCGTCGCTCGGCGCGAGGCACGGCCACGTTTTGCGCATTGCCGCGACAGGGCGCGAAGCAGAGGCCGCCGTTCACGCCCTCGCGGCCTTCGTGCGCGAGGCTGGCGTGAAGAATGAAGTTCCCCCGCCCTCCCCCGCGATGGCCACGAAAGGGAGAGGCATTCCGGTGGCCCCCGGCGTCGCCGTGGGCCCTTGTGTACGCCTCGAAAGAGCCACGATCGGGTTGTCGAGCCAACCCATCGAGGATCCTCTTCGAGAGATCACGAGGCTCGACGCCGCGATCGAAGAGGTCGCCCGCGAGATCCGCGCCGCTTTCGGTCGCGACGACATGGCGGCCCTGCACGGCGCTTTGCTCCGGGATCCGGCCATCCGGGACACCGCGCGTGTATTCGTCTCCAGGGATCGATGGAATGCCGCCTGGGCATTTCACCGCGCCATCGAGGACGCGGCTTCGGTGTTTGCGGGTTCGGACGATCCTTACATGCAGGCGCGCGCCGCGGACGTGCGCGACGTGGGGCTCGCCGTCGTACGTGCGCTCGGCGCCGTCTCCGCGGGCGTATTGCCCGAGGGGCCGCCGGCCATCGTCCTCGCCGACGAGCTTTTGCCGAGCGAGGCCACGCGCCTCGACCGAGCCCGCGTGCTCGGCGTCGTCGATACACGCGGCGGCCCGACCTCCCACGCCGCGATCCTCCTGCGCGGCGCGGGGATTCCGGCGGTCTTCGGCGCCGAGGCCCTCTTCCAAGCGTCGACCTTTCCCCCGGCCCGCCTCGGCCTCGACGGCGCGACGGGCGAGGTGTGGATCGACCCGGATTCGATCCTCACGGCCGAGCTCGAGCGCCGCTCTGCCGAAGACCAGGAAAAACGCCTTCGCGCGGCGGCTTTCCACGGCGTCGTGCGGCTCGCTTCCGGCCCCAGCGTCGAGCTATGGGCCAATGTCGCAGGTGGGGTCGACGCGCGCGCGGCGAAGGAGGCCGGCGCCTTCGGGATCGGCCTTTTGCGCACGGAAATGTTTTTCCTCGACCGGCAGGACGAGCCCGGCGAGGACGAACAAGCGGATTTGCTCGCGGACGTCTTCTCGGCCTTCCCCGACGCGCCCATCGTGGTGCGTACGCTCGACGCGGGCGGGGACAAACGTTTGCCCTGGCTGCACGTCGCGCACGAAGAAAACCCCTACCTCGGCCTGCGCGGGATTCGCCTGTCGCTCGATCGCGTCGATCGGCTGGAGACGCAGCTCCGCGCGATCCTCCGCGCGGGGCGCGGCCGGGACGTGCGGATCATGATTCCCATGGTCTCGACCGCCGCGGAGATCGAGGCCACGAAGGCGGCCCTCGCGCGCGCCGCGAAGGACCTCGACGCCGCGGGAAAACCCTATCTCTGGCCGGCCCCGCTCGGCATCATGGTCGAAGTGCCGGCAGCCGCCCTGATGGCCGACAGGCTCGCGCGGCACGTCGATTTCTTCAGCATCGGGACAAACGACCTCACGCAATACACGATGGCGGCAGAACGCGGACATCCAAAACTCACCGCGCTCTCGGATGCCGGGTTTCCAGCCGTCCTCGGGCTCGTGGGCCGCGTGGCCGAGGCGGGGCGGGCGCAGGGCATTTCAGTCTCGGTCTGTGGCGAGGCGGCCGCCGATCCCGCGCTCGCGG
>JANMGF010000550.1:0-10632 GCA_031374535.1 Polyangium sp. (in: bacteria) | reverse complement strand
GAAAAATCTCCTCGACCTACAACGAGTCCACCCCGAGCGACGCCACCAGACTCCCTAGCGCAGGCAATTCATCCACGTTCGAGGCGGTCACGACCGTCGAGATCCCGATCCGCACGTCGATCCCCCGCGCCGCGCGGCGCTCCACCATTCGCTCGATGTTCGTCACGATCGTGGAAAACCGCCCCGCGATTCGGATCGCGTCGTTCGTCCGCGCCGACGCTCCATCGAGCGAGATCGAAAGGCTCGTCAAACCGAGATCGCAAATCGCATCGAACCGCGCCTCGTCGAGCCCCATTCCATTCGATAACAAATGGACGTCCGTGCGACCGGGACGATTCGCTCGCCCTTTCTGAATCGCCGCGAGCACCTCCGGAAAGATCGGCGCCAGAATCGCCTCGCCCCCGTGCACGAAACCCACATAATCGGCCGCCGCGAAGGGCTCCCGCAACGCATCGACGAGCCACGGCTGCATCGTGCGTGCGCTCCCGCTCCGCGTCTTTTCCGGCGCATCCGTGATGCAATGGGCACATCGCAGGTTGCAGCGCTCGGTCACAGTGACATAAAGCCGCACGGGGGAGGGCGCGAGCGTGATCCCCGCCCGAAAAGCCTCCCCAGCCGCTTTCGCCCTGGAAACCCCCTCACTCGAAACCATCGCCGCGGCCTCGCTCCGCGCCACGACCGCCCCTGCCGCGGGCCTCGGCATCGTGAACCATTGCCCCGCCCCGCCCGCGCGCCCCACGAGCCGCCCCGATTCGAGCTGAAACACGTACGCGACGCGACGCGCGGACGCCGGCAGCCGCGCCTCGAAGACGAGATGCTCGTCCTCCTGCGCCACGACCCGCATGCCCTCGTCCCGCGTCCCTGCGCCCTCCTCCCATCGAACAACGAGGCCCTCGCCATGCCCGCGCCGCAGCGCCGCACGAATCGATAGTCGCCCATCCCCCTCCACGGCCACGAAAGGGCTCACCGGCGCATGCAGGATCGGCTCGTCCGCGCCGCCCACCACGAGCACGTTGTTGCGGACGCCGCCCCGCGAACGCGTCCGCGGGTTTTCCGGGTCGAGCTCCCAGTTCGCGCCGGAGGCCTCCCCCCCGACATGGAGCTTGTACGCGTACACGCCGACTTCCACCTCGATCGTCGCCTCGAACGACCCCTCCTCGCGGCGCGCCATGGGAATCGGTCGAAATTCGGACCACTCCCCGCGCAGAGACACGAACGCCGCGGGCCTCGCAGGCCGAAAGAAAAACGTCACCGGGATGGAAGCCACCTGCCGACGATACGCGAATCCGTGCCCCGTGGCAGGCCCATCCAGACACGCACCACTTCTTCAACCCGAGCGGTTTTTAGCTGCCCAGGCATGGAGAGCGAACCCAACTTGTCTCTTCCCACGCACCCCGCACGGCTGTATTCTCCCGCGGAGGCCATGGACCTACGAAGTCTGCATCCTGGGCGAGCTCGAGCGCGGTGGCTCGGGTTTTCAGCCGCAATCGCCCTCTTCGGCGCTTCCGTCCCCGCCTGCGTCGGCACCATCGGCGAGGGCGAGGAGGGCGTGGGGGAGGCGGAGTCGCTCGTTCTCGCCGCGCCCGCGTTGCCGCGGCTCACGGCCGCGCAATACCGCAACTCGCTCGCGGATCTGCTCGGTACGCAGATCCCCGCAGCGCCGCTCGAGGACGACACCAAGCCGTTCCTGTTCTACAACATTGGCGCCTCGACCACGACGCTCTCCGAGGTCGGCGTGCAGCTCTACGAGGAATCGGCCGACGCCATCACCCGCAGCGTCTTCGCGGATCCGGCCCGCCGCGCCGCGCTCGTCGGCTGCGAGCCCACGGCGCCCGGCGATGCGTGTGTCGAGGACTTCTTGCGTCGCTTCGGTCGACGTGTCCTCCGGCGCCCGCTCACGAACGAGGAGCTCGCCCGCTGGGTCTCGATCTCGCAGACGCTCGCGGATCCGAGCGCGTGGGAGGGCCTGCGCCTCGCGGTCTCGGGCCTGCTTCAATCCCCGCATTTTCTTTATCGTGCCGAGGTCGGCGTGCCCGACGACGCGGCCCCCGGACGGCGCAAGCTCTCGGGGTACGAGCTCGCGACGCGCCTCTCGTTCCTTTTCTGGAACCAGGGCCCGGACGACGCGCTCCTCGACGCCGCCGAAAAGGGCGAGCTCGACACCCCTGAAGGCATGGCCGCCGCCGCCGAGCGCCTGCTCGAAGATCCACGCGCGCGATCGGCCATGCAGGCGTTTTTCCGGCAATACCTCGATCTCGGCCGCCTCGACGGAATCAAGCGCGACCCGGCCTTTTATCCTTACTTCACGCCCACCCTTGCCGAGGCGATGCGCAAGGAGGTCGAGCTGCTCGTCGAGGACGTCGTCTTCGAGAGCCGCGGCGACGCGCGGAGCATCTTCAGCACCCGCAAGACCTTCGTGAACGCGGATCTCGCGGCGCTTTACGGCATCGAGGCCCCGGGCGCGACGACGACCACGTTCGTCCCGGTGGAATTGCCCGCGGACGGCCCGCGCGCCGGCCTGCTGACGCTCGGCGCATTTCTCACGATGAACGCCCACGAGACCCGCACCTCGCCGACGGCGCGCGGCAAATACGTCCGCGAGCGTGTGCTTTGCCTCGAGGTCCCGGCCCCGCCCCCGGGCGTCGACACCACGCTCGACCCGCCGATGGGCGGGGAGCCGCAGACGGTGCGCGAGCAAATGGAAGTGCACCGCAACAACCCCACCTGCGCCGCGTGCCACAACTTCATGGATCCGCCCGGCTTCCTCTTCGAGCATTTCGACTCGTCGGGGTTTTACCGCACGGTCTTCGAGAACGACCTGCCCATCGATTCGTCGGGTGATCTCGACGGCAAACCCCTCGCGAACGCGCGGGATCTCGCGGCCGTGCTCGAGACCGAGCCACGCGTCGGCCATTGCATGGTGGAGCAGCTTTATCGCCACGCGCAGGGCCGACGCCAGACCAAGGGCGAGACACTCGCGCTCGAGGATCTCGCTTCCCGCTTCGCCTCCGCCTCCTTCGATTTCCGCACCCTCTTGCTCGAGCTCGTGACGCACGACGCGTTCCGCTACATCGGCGAGGAGGAGAGCCCTTGAAACGCACGCCCCTATCCCGTCGGACCTTTCTCCGGGGCGCCATTTCTGGCACCGCGGTCGCCCTCGCCTTGCCCACGCTCGACGCCATGCTCGGCTCGAGCGCCGCGGAGGCTGCCTCCACGGGGCCGATCTTCGGCGTCTTCTTCTGGGGCGGTGGTTTGCCCTGGCACGATGGCCACGGCTCGCCGCAGGCCGGCCGCCCGGACCTCTGGACCCCATCCACGGTCGGCAAGGATTACGCGCCGAGCGAGCTCCTCGGTCCGCTCGCGCCTTACCAGCCGAGCCTCGTGACGGGCCTGACCCCGCACACGGAGGTCCCTCCCGAGCCGGCGGGCCAGAGCGACGGCCACATGCGTGGATTCATGGTCGCGATGACCGGCGACCGGATTCGCCCCGATGGATTCGATCATCCCTCGCACACGCTCACCGCGCTCCGCCCGACGCTCGACCAGCACGTCGCCAAGCACCCCGCGTTTTACGGGCCCGAAAACCCGCGATTCCGCTCCCTCGTCCTCGGCGCGAGCAACGCGCGTTTCCACGATTACGGCCACTGGAACGCGATCTCGTACAACGGCCCCGACGACCTGAACCCGCCGATCATGGATCCGGGCCAGCTCTACGATCTCCTCTTCGGCGTGGTGGCCGACACGAGCGGCTTGAAACGCAGGGCGCTTTTGCTCGACGCGGTCATGGAAGACGCGAAGAGCCTCTCGGGCCGCGTCGGCGCCGCCGACAAACAACGCATCGAGGCGCACCTCGATCACCTCGCCCAGGTCAAGGGCCGCCTCGAGTTCACGGGCGAGGCCTGCGTGCCCCCCGGCAAACCCGGGCCGAACGAGGAGCTCGTTGGAAAAGCCGAGCTCATGGGCTCTCTGCTCGCCTCGGCGCTCGCCTGCAACATGACGCGTGTCTTCTCGTTCATGTTGAGCTCCCCCGCGACGACACACGTCTTCTCGAACCTCGGCGTCCCCAACGATTTTCACGCCACCTGCCACGACGGCAACTGGGATTACGTCAAGGCGGGCACGTTTTATCAAATGCAGGCCTTCGCGGCGTTCCTCGGCCGTCTCCAGGCGGTCGTCGAGCCGACGGGCGGGACCTTGCTCGATCGTTCGCTCGTGTTTGGCCTCTCCGAATACGGCGAGGGTTACCAGCACAGCGTCGCCGAGATGGCCTGCGTCATGGTAGGCGGCGCGAATGGCAAGATCCGGCGCAACGTGCACGTGCGTGACCCCGGCGGCAATTACAGCAAGGCCCACGTGACCATGCTGCGCGGGGTCGGCCTCGAGACGCCGAGCTTCGGCTGGAATGGTGGTACCACGTCCGACGCCTTCGGCGACATCCTCGTGTGACGCACGTGGCCTTGTTCCCCTCCCGATCCTCGTCTTCGTGCCTCCTCGGCGCCGCGGCGTTGCTCGCGTCTTCCTTGCTTTTCCCGGGCACGGCGGCCGCGGTCCAGCCCGTCGGATACCTCGATAACGCCGGATGCGACGTCATCAACGGCTGGGCCCAGGATCCCGACGCGCCGGCCCAGCCCATCGACGTGCACGTTTATTACGGCGCCCCGGCCGGCGTCCCCGGCACGCCCGCCATCGCCGTCCACGCGAATGTCTACCGCGACGACCTCTGCGCCGCCATTGGCTCGTGCGAGCACGGCTATTTCGCCCCATCGCCGCTCGCCTTTCACGACGGCAATGCCCGCGACGTCTACGCCTACGGAATCGACCTCAACGGCGAGGGCAATCCCACCCTCGGAAACAGCCCCCGCACGCTCCAGTGCCCCCCGTCCGCACAATCCGGCGTGCGCCGCAAGGTCGACGGCGCCCCCGCGTACGACGCCTGGCGATTCTCGTCCTTCTGGGACCTCTTGCCCCTGCCCGCGGCCGAGGCCGACCTTCTCCCCGACGGCCCCGATATCCCGGATGAGCCCGAGCTCGTCCAGGCCGACGACGGAATGGGGCAGGTCTGGTTCGTGGACAATGGCGTACGCCGGCCCGTCTCCGCGGGTGTCGCGGCGACCTGGCGCTTCGATCTCGGCAAGGTGGAGATGCGCCCCGCGGCCGAGGTGTACGCGCTCGTGGAGGGCACGCCCCTCCGCCCGCGCCCCGTGCTTTTCATTCGCGGCGCCCTTTACCTCGTGGACGACCCGCAACCCGTGGTTCCGGGCGCCACGACGTCCTCGTCGTCCGGTTCTGGCGGCTCCGGTGCCTCCGGCGGTGGAGGCTGGGAAGGCGAGGGCGGCAGCGATACAGGGCCCCCGGCAACACCTCCGAGCAGCGGGTGCACGATGGGGGGAAGCGGGAAAACCGATTCCCCCTGGTTTTCCCTGCCCATCCTCGCGGCGTTTGTCCTGGTCACGCGGCGCAGACGCTCCGCGCGCCGAGCCTGACGTCATCCCGAATTACCGGACGACCTCTCCTTCGATCGGCGGCAACGTCCGGGGACCGGGCGGATCCAGCGGCGGATCCTCGCTCGGCTCTCCCACGAAACGCGGCGCCCCCTGCTCGTCGAGCGCGACACGCAAGAATCGGTGTCCGACGATTCCCTCCCGGCTCACGTCGAGCTCGAGCAACGTGCCCGTATGGCTTCCGGTGCGCGTCATGCCAGAAAACACGAAATTGCCGATCCCGTGCGCGATGAGCTTGCCTCGATATCGCTCGGCGGGCTGGACGACGTGGGCATGCGCCGCGATCACCGCGTCGGCCCCCGCGTCGATCAGGTCGCGGCTCGCCTCGCGCTGGTACCGCGTGGGCACGAGCTGGTATTCGATACCCCAGTGAACGAAGACCACGACGACATCGGCTCGCTCACGCGCGCGCACGACGTCCTGCCGTGAGCGCTCCCGCCCCCGATCCACGTGCCCGACCAGGGCCACACGTACGCCCCCGACCTCCCGCACGACGAACGCCTCGCGGTTGGCATCCGCGAGCGTCGTTCCGAAATGGGTGAGGCCCGCGTCTTCGAGGCGCCCGAGCATCTCGAAATACCCCGCCTCCGACATGTCCAGCGTATGGTTGTTCGCCACCGAGACCATATCGAAGCCGGCCTCGCGCAGGAGTCGCGGCGCCTCGAGCGGCGCGACCAGAGGCTCGGCAATCGCCGCCTTTCCGCGTGACGTGACCACACATTCGAGGTTCCCGACGAGCCAATCGTACCCTCGCAGCCGCTCGGACACCGCCGCGAAAGGAAACCCCGCGTCCTGCCCCTTTCCGATGGTCGCCGCGATACCGAGCGCCATCGAGACGTCGCCCACGAACGCGACGGTGGCGCGCGGCGCCGGGGCCACGGGCGGCGCTTCCGGAGGTCGTGGAGGCGACGAGAACCTCGGAATGGCGCTCATGAGCAAGAGGGGGCGCTGGGATGCCCCCGACGTGCCGCTCGAAAACCACGCCGCGGCGAGGACGATGCCCATTCGCGTGAAGTTCGAGGCCCGGCGCGTGTACACGGGCGATACCCTACACGCTCTCGGGCGCCGCACGAAAGAATCCGGCAGCTCAGACCGCGAGGACGTCCCGAAGATCGAGCCCCGGCACGGCCTCCGCATGCTCGTGCACGAGCCGACGCACGCCGTCGGCCAGCGCCGCCTCGATCTTGGCGCGAACGAGCCCCGGGACGATCTCGGCCTGCGATTCGGGAGCGGCGGCGGCGAGCGGGATCCCCGCATCCAGCGGGACCTCGCGCCCGGCGAAACGCACGGCCCCGGCGACCACCCGCACGAGGGATTCGAGCCCGGAGACCTCCTCCAGGCTGCCTCGCAATCGCATGCGCGACAGTGTCACGGCCCCGCCGCGATCGATCCGGATACAGCATAACTCCACGACCGGGCTCCCGCCGTGGAGGATGGTCAATACATCACTCGTGATCGTGATCGATTGAAGGTTCGCGGCCCGCACGCGCGCGGCGGTGGAGCCGGAGGCGGCGATACACGCGAGGTTCCCGGTCCCGGCGATCCGCACGTGCAGCGCACCGCCGGCCGGCACCGAGATCCCCGTACCATTCTGCTCGTGGACGAAAGGGACACGCAACACGAACGTGGCCTCGGCCGCGGGATCGTCGAAATCGCCGATGGATACGTCCGAGCTCCCGCTCGAAGGCGCCTTCCGGAAGTTGTCGGCGATAGCCTCGAGGGTCGCGAGCGCCGCCTCGTCCGCGAGGAGATCGTACCCTGGACGGGCCATCTTCGTGCCCGCGAGGCCCGCGGCGATCAGCGCGACGATCTCCGCCTTGGCTTTTTCCGTGAAATCCACGAGCCCCTCCCCGGGGCCGTCCACGGCCGAGATCCACGCCTCGATCCGCGCGTCCTCGAACCGGACGTCCGCGCCGCCGAACAGCATGTTCTTCGCGGGCCACAATGCGTCGATGACGATCGGAGGGTCACACCGGAGCATGAGCCTGTCGGGCGCGATCCGGAGCCCGACGCGGCTCTCGAGCTGGGTGCGGAGCTCTCGGCTCCACGTCCGGCTGAGATTCTTGCCTCGGGGCAAGGTGAAGGACAAACCAATCTCGCGGACCTCCACATCCCCGGGCAGCTGCCCCAGGAGCGCCGGTCCTTTTGTCGTCGGATCCCCCATGGTCATTCTCGATGTTTGGTCCCAGAGGACGCGCAATCAGCTGTTACCTATACCGCAGCCGGGTGCGGAAGGCAAGCCCTCTCTCGGGAGGGCCTCCGGCAAGAATTCTACGTCGGCGGAGGTTGACATTCGCGTAGCGGTCGCTAACACCGACATCGATGATTCTTCAACGAAGCTTCTTAATCAGAACCGTCATCACGTCTCTCGCCATCACGCTGCCGGCCCTCCTCGCAGGCTGTGGCGGCTCGGAGCCCGCGGCGCCCGAGCAGCCTGAACCGGTGGAGCTCCTCGCGCCCCCGGAGGAGGGCAAGGGCGTGCAGTTCAAGATGGTCACCAAGCTCGATCCCGGCACGGAGGTCGAGCATTGCATGTTCGTGAAGGCGCCCGACACGGGCCTCTTCGCCAACCATGACGAGGTGCGTTACTCGAAGGGCAGCCACCACGTCCTGCTCTACCAGACGAGTTACGACCAGATCCCGACCAAGAAAGAGGACGGGACGGTCGTCGACACGAGCGGCGTCTTCGACTGCTCCGACGGCGCGACCAATGGCTGGAACGTGGAGAAGCTCGTCGCCGGCTCGCAGAACGCCGACGGCGCGTCGATGCTGAGCCTCCCCGAAGGCGTGGCGATGAAGGTGCGGCCCGGCGCGGTGCTCCTCATGAACGCGCATTACATCAATGCGTCGATGAACGTCGCGGAGCCCGAAGTCCGGGTCAACCTCTACACGGTCCCCGAGGCGGAGGTGCAGATGGAGGGCGACATCCTCTTCCTCTACAACCCCTTCATCCACGTGGGCGCGCAGGCCGAGGGCCGCGCGCGTATGCGTTGCCCGATCCACAGGGACATCACGATCCAGAACGTGCAATCCCACATGCACGCGCGCGGCGTCGCATATTCCGCGTCGATCGTGGGCAAGCCGGATCCCTTCTACACGAGCGAGTCCTGGGAAAGCGTCCCGGTGAAGGATTTCGGCGCGGGCATGAAGCTCTCTGCGGGAGATTGGTTCGATTACCACTGCGACTACACGAACGCCGACGCGAAGGACGTCCGCCAGGGCCCGCGCTCGACCGACGAGATGTGTATGCTCATCGGCTCGTATTATCCCGCCGATCTGGCCACGGCGAACTGCCTCGCCGAGCCCTTCGTGCCCGGCCAGCCGAACATCATCGGCGCCGAGTGGGTGGGCAATGGCAAGGCGACGTGCGCGGAGTCGCTCGGCTGCGTGCAGAAGGCGCTCTCGATGGGCTTCGAGGAGATGATGCCCTGCGTGACGACCTCCGACGCCGCGGTCTCGAAGGAAATATCCGACTCGATGCGTTGCCTCTTCCGGAGCCTCGACGAGCAGAAGGACCCGATGGTCGCCTGCGAGACCGAGTTCAACGCCTGCCTCGCGAAGTGATCCCTCCCCCGCCGGATCGCGGCTCCCCCGAGCGCGATCCGGCCTCCCCCTCCAACGCAATCGACGCAATCGACGTTGTCCGCTCATTCGAGCGATAAAAGCCCTCGCCGCGCCGCGAGCAGGATCGCGCCCACGTGTACGCCGTGGATGATCAAGCCGCGCTCGATGGCGGGCACGATCTCCTTCGGCTCCATCAGCGCCACGTGAATGTGCTCGGAGGGATCCGTCCGCTGCTCCGAGATCCTGCGCGCGCCGGAGGCGAAGAAAAAATGGGCGCGGTTCGTGTGCCGGCTCGGCTCCGTGTTCGTCGTGAAGAGAGGCTGCCAGGAATCGGCGACGAAGCCCGTCTCCTCCGCGAGCTCGCGCTGTGCAGCCTGCTCGGCCGTCTCGCCCGCGTCGATCACCCCCGCGGGCAGCTCCCGGCTGACGCGCGCCGCGCCGTGCCGGTATTGATCGACGAAGACCACCTGCCCCGTCTCCGAGACCGCCAGCACCGAGGCCCAGTCGGGCGCCTCGATCACGTGGAACTCGTCGATCTCGCCGCCGTGGGGCAACGCGATGCGCTGCTCGTGGACCGTCAACCACCGGCGCGCGACGATCGCGCGGCTCTGCATCACGGACCAAGGCTTCATGCGCCTCCCGTAGCCTCCCTCGGCCGCCACTGCAAGCCCTCGGAAGAAGGATGGATCGATGGGAGATCGGGTATCCTCGGCCGTCCACCCGAGGGCAAACCATGAACCAGAAACGATTGCATCGACAATACCTCCGCACGAGCGCTTTTGCGCTCGCCTTCGCCACGACCTTTGGCGTGGCCGGCGCCGCGCGCGCGGCGGATGACCTCACGGTCCTGGAGGTGAAGGCCGACAGGCCCACGGTTCACGTGCTCGGCGTCCAGGTCCTCCTTGCGGACGACGACGACCGCGACGCGACCCTTTCGGTCCGCTTTCGCGAGGAGGGCGCGCCGACGTGGCGAAATGCCCTTCCGCTCCTCCGCGCCTATCCGGAGACGGTCTCCTTGCCCATCCCGGCGCAGTTCTCGGGTTCGATCTTCGATCTCGCGCCGGGCAAAACGTACGAGATTGAAGTACACGCCCAGGATCCGGACGGCTTCGACCAGACGTTTTCCCTCACGCAAACGACGCGCCCCGTTCCGCGGAGCGAACCCACGACCCCCAATCCGATCGCCGTCTCGACCGCGGACGAGCTCAAAGCCGCCCTCGCGGGCGCCAAGCCCGGCGACGTGATCACGCTGGCCGAGGGGACGTATGCCGGATCGTTTTTTTCGCTCAATGCGAGCGGCACCCCGGAAAACCCCATCGTCCTGCGCGGCGTGAGCCAGGACAAGGTCGTCATCGACGGGCAGGGTTGCACCGGCTGCAACCTCCTCGAGGTGTACGGAAGCTACGTGCACATCGAACGAATGACGTTCCGGGCGGGTGAACGCGCGATTCGTTTCCAGGGCGTGGGTATGGCGGGCAACGTCGCCCGCCGGCTCCATATCGAGGACGTGATCCACGGCATTGGCTCGAGGCCCGATCAGCTCGATTTCTACGTCTGCGACAACGAG
>JANMGF010000528.1:0-3439 GCA_031374535.1 Polyangium sp. (in: bacteria) | reverse complement strand
CGAGGCCCTTCTCACGACGACGCGCGAGGCGCTCAAGTACCCCAAGGAGATCGTCGACACGTACGTCGGCCTCGGCTGCCGCGCGATCTTCCTCCGCCCCGTCGATCCCTTCGGCTTCGCCGGCAAGACGGCGCAGATCGTCGAGTACGACCGCGCCGCGTACCACGAGTTTTACCGCACCGCGGTCGAGCACATCCTCGATCTCAACCGGCGCGGCGAGCAGGTCCTCGAGCGGTACGCGTCGATCTTCCTGACGAAGATCCTCGGCGACGACGATCCGAACTTCCTCGACATCCGCTCGCCGAGCGGCTCGGGCATCGGCGCACTCGCCTACAACTACGACGGCAAGATCTTCTCGAGCGACGAGGGCCGGATGATGTACGAGACCGGCGATCCCGCGTTCCAGATCGGCGACGTGTTCACGGCGACGTACCGCTCGCTCATGAAACACGAGACGGTGCGCGCGCTCGTGGTGGCGTCGATCCGCGAGACGCAGCCCGACTGCGTGAGCTGCACGTACTCGCCCTACTGCGGCGTTCAGCCCGAGCACAGCTACCGGACGCAGGGCACGATCTTCGGTAGGATGCGCGAGAGCACCTTGTGCGCCGTTCACAAGGGGATCCAGGATTTTCTCTTCGACAAACTCCGGGTGAACGACCCCACGACGGTCGAGATCCTCCGGCGCTGGACCACGGTCCGGGCGCGAACGCACTTCATCCACGCGTCGTCGGCATCTTGAGGGCGGAGCTTCGACGCGAGCGCAACGGGATCGATCAGGGAGGCCACGATGGCGAACAACGAAAAAAGTGGGCTGCCGAGCTTCTCTCGCAAGCCGGGTGGCATGCTCTCCAAGACGGAGAGCGAGGTCGGCGCGAAGGCGAGTGAAGAGGCGGATCGCGCAGGCGTGATCGGTGACGACGCGGGCGGCGTGATCCCGGCGCAGCACTGCTCGCACGGCAGCCACGGTTCGCACGGCTCGCACGGCAGCCACGGCTCGCACGGCAGCCACGGCTCGCATGGCTCGCACGGCAGTCACGGCTCGCACGGCAGCCACGGCTCGCACGGCAGCCACGGCAGCTGGTAGACCGTTCCCGGCGCAAACCCCCTGCAAAAAGCTTCGCCGGGCGGGCGAAACGGCCCCGTTCGTCCGCCCTTCCCACCCGTCCCTGCGTGTTTCCAGTTCACCCGGACCGACCCTCCTCTGCCGAGGTGCTGGATCCAAAGGGACGGAGGGGCATTTGATCAGCTTGCGGAACGGACGCGCGTCCGTATACTTCCGCTCCCCTGTTTCCCGGCACTGTCCGTCGGTGAAGCAAATGTTTGAGGGTGTCGAGGGCACGAACATGTACGCGGTCATCAAGACGGGCGGCAAGCAGTACCGGGTCAGCGAAGGTCAGGTGCTGCGCGTCGAGAAGCTGAGCGGCAACGCTGGCGACACGGTCACGTTCAACGAAGTCCTGCTCGTCGGCGGCGAGGCCACGAAGGTCGGCCAGCCGCTCGTTGCGGGTGCAAAGGTCGAGGCGCAGATCAAGGCGCAGGATCGCGGCAAGAAGGTCGTGATCTTCAAGTTTCGGCGCCGGAAGAACTACCGCCGCAAGACCGGCCACCGGCAGCCGTACACCGAGCTCAAGATCACCGGCATCAGCGGTTAGGAGAATCCGGCATGGCTCATAAAAAAGGCGGCGGCTCGTCCCGTAACGGGCGCGACTCGAGCGCACAGAAGCGCGGCGTGAAGGTGTACGCGGGGGCCACGGTCCCGGCGGGTAGCATCCTCGTGCGGCAGGTCGGTTCGTCGATCCACGCCGGCAAGAACGTCGGCACCGGCAAGGACTACACGCTCTTCGCCCTCGTGGACGGGATCGTGAAGTACGAGTGGCGGTCGAACACGACGAAGCAGGTCTCGGTTTATCCGAGCTGAACCTGCGGCGTGCGCGTTTGACGTTCGCGTTTGACGTGCTCGTTTGATGCGAAGGAAGACGATGTTGGGCGACGCGGCGGGAGAGATCCTGTCGGTCGCCCTTCGTCCATTTGGCGATCCGTGTCGGTGAGCGGTCCGCGCGCGGGGGAAACACAGCAGCGATGACGTACAAGCTCCTGGCCCTCGACCTCGATGGCACGCTCTTGCGCCACGACGGCACGCTGAACGAGCGCGATCGCTGGGCGATCCAGCGGCTCCAGCAGGGCGGCGTCCCCGTGACGATCTGCACGGGTCGGCTTTATTCAGGCTCGCGCGGAGCCGCAGAGGCGGCGCGTATCGAGGGGCCGATCGCCTGCGTCGATGGCAGCCACATCGTCGACGCGCGTGACGACACCGAGCACTACCACGCCTCGCTCGCGGGCAACCACGCCACGCTGCTCCGGCGCGTGCTCGAACGGCACAAAACCGCGAGCTTCATGTTTGCCCACGACAGCATCGTGCACGACGCCGCGGGCGCGCCGTGGAGCAACTACGTGCGCACGTGGTCGCCGAAGGTGACGGTCGTCGAGCGCGTCACGTCGCACCCGTTCTGGGAGCACGAGCGCGGGCTGCTCGCCGTCGTGACGATCGGGTCGAAGGAGCACGTGCATGCGGCCGCGGAGGAGCTCGAAGGCGAGCTCGGCGGCGCGGCGGTCGTCATCCGGTTCCCCGTGCGCGGCGCGGATACGCACGCGATGGTGGTGCGCGCGGCGGGGCCGACGAAGGGAACGGCGATCGCGTGGCTCGCCGAGTACCACCGATGCAAGGTCGAGGAGGTGGTCGCGGTGGGCGACTGGCTCAACGACGTGCCGATGTTCGAGGCCGCGGGGCGATCGTTCGCGATGGGGAGCGCGCCGCCGCTCGTGAAGGAGTGCGCCAGCGAGGAGCTCGACGCGTGGAGCGCGGAGGACGCGGGCGTCGCCGAGGCGATCGAGCGGGTCTGGGGGACGTTATGATGAGCTTTTGGCCGAAGGCGCGCCGGTCGTAGGGACTCCCGCGAGGTGCGGGGGCGGGGCGAAGCCGCGGTAAAACAGGCGCTCGACCTCGCCGATGAGCTCTCGCATGCCGAGGGGTTTGGCCAGAAAACCCTCGGCGCCCGCCTGCGCGGCTTCGACGCGCGCGCCGCGTTTGCCCGAGATCACCAGGAAGCGGCAGTCGTACCCATGCGCCCGCGCGGCCTCGATGAACTCGGTGCCGCTCATCTCGGGCATACGTTGGTCCACGACGACGACGTCCACGTGATCGAGCTGTACGAGGGCGTTCGAAGGGGAGCTCGCCTCTCGCACCTGACACCCTTCCGCCTCGAGGCACATGCCGAGCAGCCTCAAGATGTCGGGGTCGTCGTCGACCACGAGCACGACGGGGGGACGCGGTCTCCACGTGCGCACGATCCGGAGATTACCCGGGTTTCTGCCAGCTTCCAAAGATGAAAGACCGAGCAGGCACGAAAACGGCTCCAGGTGAAGGAGTATTTCCGTCCTC
>JANMGF010000521.1:0-1877 GCA_031374535.1 Polyangium sp. (in: bacteria) | reverse complement strand
GGCAGCGGCTCGGACGGCGTCTGCGGGCCCATCACGAAGGGCACCGATCCCGACATGGAATGCACGATGCCCGGCCTTTGCGACGGCGCGGGGATGTGTATCGGCGACCTCGGCGAGACGTGCGTGATGAGCGCGGACTGCGCGAGCGGCTTCTGCGCGGACTCGGTCTGCTGCATTTCGGCCTGTGATGCCGATTGTTTCTCGTGTGGCCTCGCGGGGACCGAGGGGCAATGCGAGCCCGTCGCGTCGGGCGTGAACGACGAAAATTGTCTCGCGGCGGAGTTCGAGATCTGCAATGGCGCGGGCGTCTGCCTCGGCGACACGGGTTTTCCCTGCGCTATGAACATGGAATGCCTGTCGAACAACTGCCTGGCGGGCGTGTGCGCGCCGTGATCCTCGACCTCTCCCGGCCGTTCGTTCGGTGTTCGTGACGTAGCCCACCCTCCCAAGCCGTCCCCTCTCCAAGACGTTGCCCAACCCGCGCGTTCGTCCTAAGCAGCGGCGAACCTCCCCGATGTCTTCGCGCGCGCGTCCCTCTTGCCGGCCGGAGCTCCTCGCCCTGCTGCTTGCTCTTCCGGGCTGCGGCAACGTCGAGGATCCGCCGGGGCGCGTCCTCGATCGTGCGCCCGCCGGCGCGACGCTGAGGTTGCCCGCGAGGCCCGACGAGGCGCCCGAAGCGGTCGTCCGCGTCGAGGAGGAGGACACCGAGCCGGGCCACGGCGCGAAGGTCGGCAGCATCGCGATGCGGACCTGGATCTACGTCGCGCCCGACGACCGCTCGACCAAGCTCGGCTACCTGCGCGCCGGCGCCGTCGTCGATCGCGCCGAACGATCGGCCGGGACCAAGGGCTGCGAGGGCGGCTGGTACCGGATCGTGCCGCGGGGCTACGTGTGTGTCGGCAAAGGCGCCACGCTCGCGCTCGACCATCAGGTCGTGCTCGCCGCCCTGCGTGGCCCGGATCGAAGCGCCACGTTGCCGTACGCCTACGTGATGTCGCGATCACCGGCGCCGCACCTCTACTTCCGCCTGCCCACCGACAAGGATCAGCGCCGCGTCGAGGGGCCCACGGTGCGTGAGCACGTCCGCCTCTCGATCACCCCGAACGTCCCGCTCGACAAGGTGCCGGCCTTCCTCGGAGAGGGCCGTGATCTGCCGAAACCGTACGGCGCCGTCGAGCCGCTTCGGTACAGCGTGCACGCCGGCCGCGCGAAGGAGGAGTCGGCCTTCGGGCTCATCACGGCCTTCGAATGGACGAGCCGCAAGTTCGGCCTCACGACCGAGCTCGACCTCATCCCGCTCGATCGCACGAAGCCCGCGAAGATCAGCGCCCACCACGGCGTGGTCGTGGACAAACCCGGGATCCCCGGCATCGTGACGAGCCACGGCGCGACGAAGCTCGTGCCCGGCGCGGGCGGTCAGATGCGCTCGGACGGGATCGTTCCGTGGCGATCGGGCTGGATCCTGACGGGCAAGACGCAAGGGGGCGAGCGCGGCTTGTGGGAGACGACGGAGGGATTTTGGCTACCCGCGGAGACGATGCTGATCGCGACGCCACGCGAGGATCCGGTGGGTCATGCGCGCGCGGGCAAGAAGTGGATCGACGTGTCCATCAAGAAGCAGTTTCTCGTGGCGTACGAAGGCAGCCGCCCCGTCTTCGCGACGCTCGTGTCCACGGGCCGCGGCGGGATGAGTGATCCGGAGAAGACGACCGCGACGATGCGTGGCGTGTTTTACGTGCATGCGAAACACGTCTCCGGGACGATGGACGGCGAGGAGGGCTCGGACTCGTTCGACCTGCGCGACGTGCCCTACATCCAGTACTTCCACGAGGGCTACGCGCTGCACTCGGCGTACTGGCACGATCACTTCGGCCTCG
>JANMGF010000520.1:0-2256 GCA_031374535.1 Polyangium sp. (in: bacteria) | reverse complement strand
GGCAGGTGTTTCAGGGCGAGACGAACATCGACGATCAGGACTTCTACAACATCGCGGGCGACACCGAGACGGCGAGCCAGATAGCGTCGTACCGCGCCACCGGCGTGGTCATGAACCGCGTCGGGCTCGGGATGGCCATCGCAGGCGGCGCGCTCGCGCTCGCGGGGATGTTCCTCGGGCCCGCGCTCGCGACAAAGGATGAATACGGGATCGCGACCTCGCCCGGCTGGGTGCCCTACGCGGCGACGGGTGGCCTGATCGTCGCCTTGGTGGGCGGCGGTTTGACCTGGGCCGGGTACGCGCGGACGAAACGCGAGCACCCGATCGACGACCCGCAAAAGGCAGACAACGCCGCGCGCCGGTACAACAAGCAGATCGGCGAGGAGCCGGAAGAGGAAGAGGAAGAGCCGCGGCCGAGGCGCAAGCGGCGCCGGTAGCCCTCAGGGTTTGATCTTCCCCGAAAGCTCGAACATGGGCGCGTAAAGCGCGTACATGCAGAAACCCGCTGTGCCGATCCCCAGCGTGATCCCGCCGAGGAGCAGGCCCAGCGCGAGCCCATTCCGTTTTCCCTGCCGCGCCAAAATCCCCGCCACGGCGAGCGAGACCGCGCCCATGGCCCCGCCGAGCGGCGCGACGTGGGAGAGCACGGCCAGCGTCACGAACGGCAAGACGCCCCCGAAATCCGCGTAGACCCCGGCGAACGCCGGGACCACCAGACGATCGAGGAGCACGAGCGTCGCCACGAGCGAGGCGACGACCAGCGCGAGCACGAGATCCACGGGATGCAGGCCCATCACGCGGGCTTCGTCCTGTTCTGCCGGGTCCGTCAAGATCGTTTCCTGTCTCGGGGGCCGGGAGTGTACTCGCTCGGCCCTCGTTGCAAAGCCCGAGGGCGGCAAGCTCCGTGCTCGGGGCATGTCGGCTATGGCCGCTTCACGCGAAGGCAGCTAAGGGTGGGCCATGCAGGCCGGCATGGTCGTCGCTCAGCGATTCGTCATCGAGCGTCTCGCGGGCGAGGGCGGCATGGGCGAGGTGTACCGCGCCACGGACCTCGGCTCGGGTTCGCCCGTGGCGATCAAGATCCTCCGATCCACGGGCGGACAGGCCGAGGAGCGCTTCGGCCGGGAGGTCAGCGCGCTCGAGCGCCTCTCGCACCCCGCGATCGTCCCTTGCCTCGGGCACGGCGTGCTCGCCGAGGGCTGGCCGTGGCTGGCGATGGAGTGGCTCGAGGGCGAGGATCTCGCGCGCCGCCTCGTGCACGGCCCGCTCGCGCCGACGGACGCCCTCGCGGTGGCGCGGACGATCGCGGAGGCGCTCGGCGCGGCGCACGCGATCGGGATCGTTCACCGGGACGTGAAGCCCCACAACGTCTTTCTCCTGGATCGGGATCCCGCGCGGGTGAAGGTCATCGACTTCGGCCTCGCGCGGATCGTGGGCACGCAGTCGGCCACGCTCACGGGGGCGCTCCTGGGCACGCCCGCGTACATGGCGCCCGAGCAGATCCGGGGCGCGCGAGACGTGGACGGACGCGCGGATCTCTACGCGCTCGGCGTCGTGCTTTTCGAATGCCTGACGGGCCGAAAGCCGTTCCCCGGCGACGCGCACATCCTCGGCATGATCACGCAGATCCTCTTCGAGCCTGCGCCGCGCCTTCGTTCGATCGCGCCTTCCATGCCCCCGGAGCTCGACGCGCTCGTGGCGGCCCTGCTCGAGAAAGATCCCGACAGGAGGCTCGCCCCTGCGAGCGAGGTCGCGACGGCGCTCCTGGCGATCGAGCCCGAGCGGTTCGGGCCGCGGCCGATCCCGAGCGAGAGGCCGCCTTCGCTCACCGGGGAGGAGCTCCGGCTCGTGTCGGTCGTGCTCCTCGCGGCGCCTTTTCTGCCGGGGATCTCGCCGCTCGACGACACGGTGCTCGAGCGGCACGATCCGGGTATCGTGCAGGCCGTCGAGCGCGTAGCCGCGCCGTTTGGCGGGCGGATCGAGGGGCTCGCCGACGGCACGGTCATCGTGGCGCTCGCGGGGCGCGGGGCGGCGACGGATCAAGCGGCGGCAGCGGCGCGATGTGCGCTCGAGATGCAGGGGCTCGCGACGGGGCGGCCGCTCGCGCTCGCGACGGGGCGTGGTCATGCGGGCTCGGGATCCCTGTTCTCGGACGCGGCCGCGCGGGCGGGCGCGCTCCTCCGCACGACGGCGGGAGCCACGGCCTCGATCCTGATGGACGAGACGACGCGTGGGCTCCTTGACGCGCGGTTTTTG
>JANMGF010000484.1:0-5756 GCA_031374535.1 Polyangium sp. (in: bacteria) | reverse complement strand
CAGGACATCCCGCGCCTCTTGCGCGAGCTCGTCGCGTAGCTCACGGCTGGGCGTCATCCACCAATCGATGTTCTTTAGGACAATCTTCTTGTCGAAAGCGTGCTCGCACGCGCGCTCGAAGGAGAAGTACTTGTCGTTCTTGAGGTGCCTGCCGCCGTCGAGCAGCCGCCACGCGATGGCCGTGTCCACCACCGTGCCCGGCATGAAGCCGAGGTGGTACTGAAACTGCGCGAGCGCGCCCTTGAGGTCGTGGCCGACGACCGTCACCTGACAGAGGGCATCGGCGACAGGGCCGAGTTCCTCACCGCCGAACGTGTGGAACACGCGCGCCTGGCCACCTGGCAGGGCGACGCCCACGATGAGAGGCTGGTCGGTGATGTCCGATCCCGTCGAGCGGACGACCAGGCCGATGCGCCTTGCGCGGAGGACCATGCCTGCGAAGTGGACCAGATCACACGGCCCTGCATCGCGCGGGGCCGCGCCCCGGTCAGGGTGTGCTTCGGGGCGCGATTCGGGGCGCGAAAACCGTAGCGATTCAGCCATGATGGGCTGATCGGGCCCCGAAGCCCCGCAAGTCCGGGAGGAGAGAGAGGGCCCATAGGCAGACTCTGCATGCGCGCGACCAGCACCCACGTTGTTCTGCGGCGCGTAAGAGTAGACCCTCTCCCCCTGAGCGAACGGGGCTTCGGGGCCCGATGGAACATCATCCATGTCCAGCTCACCACTCGTCCCCGCGACCATCGGGATCTGTCGCGTTTCCTGCGCCGCACCGGAGCCTGAGCTGGGCCCCGTTCCGCGCCCCGTTCCGTTTTGGGGGACGGGGCTTCGGGGCGCGGCCTCGGGGCGGGACGAGACCACCCCCACCGGCTCGGGCGAGCGGATGACCGGGACGGGCAGGCCGAACTGCGGGCCGGAGCGACCCCCGCCCTGATTGCTGCCGCCGTCGCCGCCGGCCCCTCCGCCGCCGGGGCCATCGTCGGGGTCGTCATCTCCTTCGTCGTTCTTCTCCTCGGCGCACTCGTCGATTCGCTCGGAGATCTCGTCACGCAGCTCGAGCTTCTCCCGAACGAACCACAACACGCGCTCGCGCTGGCCATTCGGACCACCCACGAGCTTCTTGCGAGTCGACCGGCCTTCCTCATCGCCTGGCAGAACGAACCCGTCGTCCACGAGCCGCGACCAGAGCATGCGCTGCGCGAGGGGCATCGACTGCCCCGCCGCACGCATGGCCTCGACCACAGCCGTGTAGACGGCATCGGGGACCAGGTAATAGTGGTCCTTGTCCTCCCAGCCGATGCCTTTCCCCTCGGCCGTGTCGAGCGCAAACGCCACGTCGACCGTCTTGACCTTGCCCTGCACGAGGAGCGTGCGGAGCACGTTGATGAAGCGGTGGACGGGGTTCACGTCGACGGCCGCGCGGCTCTGCTCGGCGGCGTTGGCGCGCAGCGCGGTCCGGGCCTTCTGCAAGAGCGCACTGGACCCATTCTCATCGAGGACGCCGATGTCCTTCGCGAACAGGCAGAAGTACTCCATGCCCAGCAGCAGGTGAGCCATCGCCGCCGGAGCGCGGAGGTGCTGGCCTTCCTGGTGCAGCTCGGCGCGCAGATCGATGAAGCGCTTCTCCATCGAAGAGCGGAGGCCGCTCATCTGCGACTTCAACCACAAGATGTAGCCGAGCATCGCGTGCGACAGCCGGTCACGGTTCTTCTGCAAGTCGGTGAGCCTCACGCGATCGACATCGCCCGGCTTCATGCGGACCGTGATGATACGCGCCTGAATCGATTCCCCGCTCGGCGCGTCCTCACCCGTGCTCAAGACGAGAGCGCGCGGGGGGCGGTCGGGACGCGGGGTAAGATTGGCGTCGAGACGGCCGCGGCTGTTGGCGTTGCCGATCGCACGCAGGAGCTGCGCCGCCTTGCGATGCAGGTCATCACCGGCTTCTGCCTTTGTCGGAGCGAAGTCATCGATGGCGACGAGCATGTCTTTCGCGGTGAAGAGCATCTGCTCGAGGCGGTTCACCGTCCACGACCAGCTCGCGGGCAGGTGCTCTGCGTCGAAGTTCCCGTAAAGCGCCATGAGCAGGGCCGCGAGCGTGGTCTTCAGGGAGCCCGTGGGCCCGCAGAGAAATACGGTCGAGTCGCAGTACAGCGCGTGCTGCAAGGGGGCTCGAAACGCAGCAGAGAAGGGCGGGATGGTGATCTGCGGCTCGGCCAGCTCGAGGAATGAGAGGGCGAGCTTTACAGCCCCCGGGATGTCCTCTGCCACGGCCGGGAGCTTGTAGCGCGCGAGCTCCCCTTCGAGGCAGACTGATACATCCGCGGCCCCCACTCCGCCGTTGGCGTGCAGGAACATCATCTCGCCGTCGTGCTCGCGCCAGCCGCTGTGTGTGAACGAGTAGCCCCTCGTCCACCTCGACGACTCCTGGATGGCAGCGAGGAGATGAAGGGGCGCCCGCTGAACGGGATACATGATCGCGTCGGGGCCCCATTGCTTGAGCGGCCACAACTCGTGATCGAGATCCTTGGCCTCGACTCGCCTCGCAGGCAGGGGCTCACCCGTCGCCAGCTTCCCGGACACGACGAGGTGTCGCTTCTGCTCGGCACCGTCGTCGACAACTTCTTCCCGCTCGATGTGCGCCGTGAAGTTGCAGAGCGGCTCGACGCGCGTCGTGTCGCCGATCCCGGACAGAATGCAAAACTTACCATCGTGAACGACGTACTTCGACATGGGCGGCGCCCCCTCGGCGTCGCGCTTTCTCCTCGCCTTGAGCTTGCTCTCGAACTCCTTCAGGGCGCGCTTCAATGCGGCCGGCTTCACCTTGTACTTGCCGAGCTCCTCGGCCACCGCAGTCTCGGCGACGACCCCGCGCGCTTGGACCGCCGCCAAGAACGGCATGTCCGCGAGCAGCGCCATCGCCGCCTTCGTACGCGCCTCGTGCGTGGGCAGCGTGGGAAGAATGGCCACGCGGTCGATGGGGTTGGCGGGAACGGCCGCGTCGATGATCGCCTGCAGGGCGGCACGGCCTCCGGCTACGAGGAAGTCATCGGGCCCCTGATCCTTGCCGTTCGGCTTCAGCGGGAGCGCGGCCACCCGCACGGTCGCGCGGGCATCCTCGAGCGCCTGGGCGAGCCTTGCTTCGGCGCGGGCGACGTTCGGGTTCGTCATGCGGTTCGAGTCGAAGAGGATGAAGACGTAGCGTCCCTGAAGGTCCAGCTCCGCCCACGAGTCGTTGAGGCGACGAGCGTTCTTCTCGAGGGTCGTCTCGGTCCCACCGAGCCCCAAGGCGTTGAAGTGGTAGTCCAGGAGCGAGAGGGCCTTGATGGGGCCTTCTACGACAAAGACCGGTTGAGGCCCCTTAGCTTGAAAGCCCGGCGGCAGATATACCGGCACTTCGCGTTGTGCCGGAACACGGAAGCGCGCATCCCCGCTGTCGAGCCGGATCCGCCCGTAACCCTGCGCATTGGGATACGGGATATACAGACCGCCCGAAGAGAGCGGCTGCGGGAAGCCGAGCAGCTTTGCGCCCTCCTCGGGCGTGACCGAGCGCAAGTCGGCACCCATGCCAGCCCATTCTGGATCGACGCCGCGCTCCTCCAGGTACTGGATATGGTGGGGTTCGAGGGCGAGCCCGCGTGTACCCGAGTCATTCGCTTCCGAGGGGTCGTGTGCTAGATTCATGACTATCTCCTGGACGGCTCCACCCGCACCATTGCAGCCACGCATGGCGGTTGGAGCCGTTCGTTTCTTCAACGGCTGTTCGTGTTGCTCTTCTGCCCCTTGATCTTGCGGGCGAGCCGCTCGATCCCGCGGCGTACGTGCTCCGCAGCGGGGCCAAGATGGAGGACGATGCTGAAGGCGTGCTTCTGCGCATCGCAGTGGCTCTCCTTGCCATCGAGGACGACGACCTTGCCTCGTCCTCCGTTGATCATCAGCGTGATGTCCCGGAGCTCCTCGAGCGGTGGGAGCCTCGGATCCCGCTGTACGAAGTGAAGGAGCGCCATGAAGGGCTGGAGCCGGTGTCCAGCGGCGAGAATTTCTTTCGCCAATCGCAGCGCCAGCAGGTCCCGGGTGCTGAATTGGCGAAGGGTGCCTTGCCCCTGTGCAGCCTGGTGGCTAGGCCGGAGAAGACGGTTGCGGACGATGTGGTCGAGCTGCCGGTACGTCAGTCCGGTCGCTCGGAGTGTGTGCCCTGCGGTGAACATGCTCCTATCCAAGCATGCGAATTCACGACATGGGAAATCGGCCTGTTCTAGAGGGTACAACGGTGCCCGAACAGCGATGACTTCGTTGTTCCGAAACCGCCTGTTTCGTAGGCGTTGACGAAGTAACTCAGGTGCCCCGTTACTTGGGTCTGTACTTCTTGGACTTGTAGTTCACTTTGTCCTGGCACAACTGGCGCGTTGCAAGCGAGGGCGTACACTTCTCTGATATTCGAGAACGACGCCAGTGGCCGTTCTCCCGAGGCCGCCATGATGAAGTCAACGCAGAAGCGCAGGACCAAGACCTACGACAACAAGAAAGCGCTACGCGAGGAGCTCGTCCGGCAGTGCGAGAAGGAGTATGCCGCCACGTTCGGTCACCCGTGGACAAAGAACCCGCTAGGCGGATTCGAGGAGACTCTTCAGCGCTCGCGGATCGAAGAGGAGGCCTGGCGGGTGATGAACAAGCTCCGCAAGGCCGCGGCCGAGGTCATCGACTTCTTCGACTCCCGTGACCTTGATCCACGCCGAGACGATCACGGGATCTACTACGCCCACAAGCTGCACAAGACGCTAAGTCAGCGCCGCCGCTTCCTCGAGATGCTCGTGCAGGACGTCGGCAAGTACAGACACCGTCTGGAGAGGCGTAAGTTTCTCGCTCACTTCGTGAACTCTCGTGGCCCTAACTTTTTCAGGGGGCCTGTCTACGGACGCGAGCTCAACAGCCGCGAACTTGCGCTCATCAGCGTGCTGATGACCAAGGGCGAGGATCTCTCCTTCAAGCGGGGTATGACCGTCGGGGACGCGCTCGAGCAGGAGGTGCGGCGGATGGCTCGGGCACGAGAGCGCGACGCCGCGGAGCGCAAGAAGCCGTAGCTCCCCAGCAGAACTGCGGCGCGGTGTGAGGCGTGTCGGTGGCGCCCGCCTACAGCGTCGACGAGTTTGGAACAGTGGTCGATCGGCCCCTGTTCCGTACACCTTGGCGCCCTGAGGCCTACCGTTTGGGCCATGGAGCATGCTGGAAAGGGCATCGCCCTGTCCGTCGACGAGTTGCGTGCGTTGCGCCTGCTCATCGAGAAGATGGGGGAGCGAGCGGTGGTCGCTGAACTGAACGTCTCGCGCCAGGCGCTGGGCCGCACGCTCGCCGGGCTGTCAGTGCGGCGCGGGACGGTCGCCCTCGTGCGCGCCGGCCTCGCCGCCCCGAACATCCGCGCGAAGCTCGAGGACAAACGCCCCACGCGGCCAGCGCGGAGGTCGACGTGAAGCGCAAGATCTCCCACGCGACCGAGCCCCCGATGGCGCGCGGCTGGGTCTCGATCAAGACCGCGGCCGACTTCCTCGACATGTCGCCCGAGGCGCTCCGTCGCAGCATCGAGCGTCACGCCGTCCGCGCGCCCGACGGCGTCATCGAGTCGAACATCGACGGCGTCCGAGCCCGCAAGTTCGGTCGCCTCTGGCGCGTGCAGTTCTCCTCTCGCTGGAGCGCGAGCGCGGAGCCGGGCTCATGATGCAAGCGCGATGGGCTCGTGGTAGTTCTTCTTCACCCAGGTGCGCGGC
>JANMGF010001267.1:0-10783 GCA_031374535.1 Polyangium sp. (in: bacteria) | reverse complement strand
CCAGGGCGGATCCGGGAAGCAGCTCTTGCTCCAGGCCGGCGCGTCCTCGCCGCGGCTCCTCCACGCGAACCTCGCCACGGCGTGGCAATCGGAGAGCCCCGAGCAAGTCAATGGAATGGCCGGCGCGCGTGTCCTCTGCGGCAATGCCACGCGCTTCGTCACCCCGGCCGTCCTTTCCCCCACGTTACGCGCGTTCGCCGGCGTGAGCGGCGCGCTCCTCGGCGCGCGTACGCTCGCGGGCGGAAACGTTTTCCCGTCGGCGGACGCGGCCCTCGCCGCCGGGGAGCGCCCGGGGGTGCTCTCGAATGCGACGTCCGTCGCCACGTTCGGCGCGGGTGGGCCTGCCGTCCTCGCAGGCTCGACGGACGGCTATCTTTATGCCCTCGACGCCTGCACGCTCGATCTACGCTGGTCGAAGTTCCTCGGCGGCTCGGTCGCCGAGCCCATCGTGGGGGATACCGACGGCGACGGCGCAGACGAGATCCTCGTAGGCGTCGCGGACGGCTTCATCCACCACATCGACGTCCCCGCCTGCGCGCCGCCGTCCTGGGTCTCGTTTGGCGAGACAGACGACGGCCCCGGGCCCCACGTCGTCCTGCCCGGGGAAAAAGTCACGGTGACGTTTGCGCCCGTCTCCGAGGCAAAAGGCTACGAATTTGCGCTCGTCGGCCCGGACGATCAGGCCCTCTGGTCACCCGCGTATCAAAAAGCCCCGGGGACCTCGCTCATGATCGACCTCACGGGTGTGCTCGCCTCGCGGCCTTATCGCGTCGCCGTACGCGCCCTTGGCCCGAACGGCGCGAGCCCGGACGTGTTTTCGCCGCCCCTCCTCGTCGCGGACGCCTTGCCCCCCACGCTTTCGGCTGCTGCCAAGGCCGACGCGACGACGGTGCACCTCGCCCTCGACGCGAAGGACGACCTCGCGCTCGACCATTGGCTCGTCCGCGTGCGCGCGGTGGGCGCAGCCGAGGACGAGGCGCTCGTGGCCGGGGAGGGCCTCTTCGACGGCCTCGCGGGCAAAGCGGAGCTCGCCGTCACGCCTCCGCCCACGCTTTTCGGCAAGGAGATTATCGTGCGCGCCTCGGTGCTCGATTCCGCGGGCAACGTGACGGTCGCTTCGCTCGCGGCGTCCGTCGATGACAAAGGCTTTCTCACGCGTGTCGACCCGCCCGTGATCCTGCCCGGCCCGGACGCTCCGCCTTCAGCCGCCGCTCCATCCGACCCCATCGGTTTTGGTGGATGTGGCGCTTCCGGACGAACGCCCGGCGCCTCCGCCCTCGTCGTCGCGCTCGGGCTCGGGCTCGGCGGGCTGCTCCGTCGCGCGCGGCGCGAATCTACGAAAACCAGCTGAGCGGGCCCCGCCTGCGCAAGCGCTGCCCATTCCAATCCGTGGACAGGCCGAGTCCGCGGGCATGCGAGGACAAAGCCCCCGGCCTCGACGCGTCGCTAGAAAAGCCCGGTGGCACGACAATGGCACCGAGCGACCTTCATGCACGGCATCCACAAGGCCCTATTGACCGGTTTTTCCTCGGCTTTCCTGCTCTCGGGGCTCACGATCCCGGCCCTCGCCCATGCCTTTTCGTTTTCGGGCTACGAGTGGGACCTCAAGGACAGCGGGAGCACGCCGGTCGGCCCCGGGCCCAATGTATTCAGCGGGAACAACGTATCGATCGATTCGCAGGGCCGCCTTCACATGTTCATCCGGCGCGTCAATGGCGTCTGGACGAGCTCCGAGCTCATCCTGCGAAACGCCATCGGATACGGCTCGTACACGATGGTGCTCGCGACCCCGCTGGACGCCTTCCATTCGCAGGCCGTCTTCGGTTTTTTCACCTGGAGCACGCCCGATTTGCCGACGAACAACGAGGTGGATATCGAGGTGGCGCGCTTCAGCACGAGCCGAAATCTCTACCACTCGGTCCAGCCGAGCACCCGCAGCTTCTCCGTCGGGGGCGCCGCCTGGAGCCGGAGCCAGCACACGTTCGTCTGGTCGCCCGGGAACGTGAGTTTCTCGAGTATTCCCCTCGGCTACGTCCGCGCGTCCTCGATTCTATCGCGTTTCCGCTCGGGCGTGCCCACGCCGTCGGGCACCACGTTCCCCCGCCTGAACTTCTGGCTCTGCGAGGGACGCGCGCCTGCCGGGGTGCAAACCCAGCTCGAGGTCATCATCGAGCGCGTCGAATTCGTGCCCGCATAACGAGAGAGCGCCCGGCCCGTCCGCGCGAAGTGTGAAGAACTGCAAGACGAGGTGAAGAGCGTTGACAGCCGACGCGGCGAGCCCCAAGCTCCTCTCCACGGCGCGAGGCAAAAGGCCCGCGCTCGAAACACCCGCCGGGCGCGATGAGCCCCGGCGAGGAGAGGAAAACATGCATCCTGCATTCGTTGCGTGGTGGCACGCGGGCCGAGGCGGCTCGTGTGGTCCCGGGGCTTGGTTCGGCGGTCCTCGAGGTGGGTTTGGAGGCCGTTGCGGTCCCGGCGGTGGTGGTGGGGGCGGAGGCGGCGACGATTCGCCGGGCGGATCCGATTTCGACGGATCGGGCGGCGGTAATTTCGGCGTCCGCAGGCCGCTCCGGTTTTTGGCCCACAGGCTGGAGCTCGACGACGGACAAATCGCGGAGCTCGCGACGATCCTCGACGAGCTGAAGATCGAGCGGGCGCAAGCGGCGGTGGATCATCGCCGCACGACGAGCGCGTTCGCCGAAGCGGTGATCGGTGACAAGATCGACGACGCGCGCCTCGATCAGATTCGCGCCGATCGGGTGAAGAGCGCGGAGCACTTGCAGGCCGCGGTCACGCGGGCGATCGGGCGCATCCACGCGCTCCTCTCGTCGGAGCAACGAAAGAAGCTCGCCTATTTGCTCCGCACCGGAGCCCTGGCCATCTGACCGATCGAGGGGTGGGGAGCACAGGCTCCCCATCCTTTTTTACAAGGAAAGAAGGCTCGGGCTCGGCTCAACGGCCGAGCAGCCGTGTCTCGCCCACGTCGAGGATCCAGAGGTTTTCCTCGGCGCCCCCCTCGGCCCGCCACGCCTCGCGCGCTCGCTCCGGCGGCTCGCCGATCGGCTCGTCCGTCAGCTTGAATGTCCCCCAATGCATCGCGACGAAATGGCGCGCGCCGAGGAGCCGCGCGGCCGAGGCCGCTTCCTCGGGCCCCATGTGTTGCGGCTCCATGAACCAGCGCGGCTCGTAGGCGCCGATCGGCAACATCGCCCAATCGATCGGGCCCGCCCTTTGGCCAATCTCCGCGAACGTGTCCCAGTATCCCGTGTCGCCGGAGTGATACGCCGCGCCCTCGGGGCCGCGGACCACGTATCCACCCCAGAGCGCGTCGTTCCGGTCCCAGGGGAAATGCATCGACCAGTGCCGCGACGGCACGAGCGTGATCTCGACCGAACCAATCCCTGTCGTCTCCCACCAGTCGAGCTCCACGATCTTCGCCGAAGCCCCCGCGGCCTTCAAAAACCGCGCATTGCCGAGCGGAGCCACGTACGTCGGCCGATCGCCGAGCTTCTCGATGCTCCACGCGTCGAGGTGATCCCGGTGGTTGTGCGTGATCACGACGATATCGATCGGCGGCAGCTCCTGCCAGGGGATGCCCGGCGCGACGAGGCGCTTGATGGGCCCGACACGATTGCCGAGGATCGGGTCGAAAAGGATGTTTTTCTTGCCGAGCGTGAGCAAGAAACTCGCGTGGCCGATCCAGGAGAGGCTCGCCTCGGGGCTCGTGACGAGGTCCCGATCGTACGGACGACTTGGGGTGACGAACCCGCCAGGATCCTTGATCTTTTTTCCCGGGGGGTTGGGGGCGTAGCCCCGCTCGCCGGAGCGTAGCCCCCAAGCGTTGGCCAGCGGATCGAGGACCCGCCAGCGCAAGAGATCGGCGGGGCCACGGATCGGCCGGCTGGCGAGGTGATCGAAGCGACCCACGGGAAACCTCTGCTCTTTCTGGAGCCGTCTCAGCTCACGATACGCAAGCTCTTGCCGACGAGAACCTCGTTGTGGCTCCCGACGCGATAACCCGCGAGGTCGAGCGTGACGTACTTGAATCCATGTTGTTTGCCCGCCTCGACCATCGCGTCGCGCACCGCGGGCTCGGCCGCGCGGGCAAGCTCGGGCAACGCAAGCTCGATCCGCGCAAGCTCGCCGTGGTACCGCACCCGCACCTGGCGGAAGCCGAGCCGCTTCAGCGCAGCCTCGAAGCCGCCAATCTGCGTGAGCCGCTCGCGCGTGACGCTCGTGCCGTAAGGAATGCGGCTCGAGAGGCAGGCGGCCGCGGGTTTGTCCCAGATGGGCAACCCCATCGCGGAGGCGCCCGCGCGGACGTCGGCCTTGGTGAAACCAAGCTCCACGAGCGGGCTCACGACCCCGGCGAGACGCGCGGCCTCGAGCCCCGGCCGGTAATCGCCAAGGTCGTCGACGTTCGTGCCATTCAGGATCGCCGCGAGGCCCCACTCGGCGCGTTTCACCGAAGCGATGCGATAAAGCTCCGACTTGCAATGAAAACAACGATCGGGATTGTTGGCGACGTAGCCAGGATCCTCGATCTCGTTCGAGGAGACGAGCCGATGGTCGGCGCCGATCGAACGAGCGACCTCCACTGCTTCCTCGTGTTCGCCGGGCGCGAGGCTCGGCGAGACGGCCGTCATGCCCACGGCGCGAGGGCCGAGGACCGCGTGGGCGGCGGCGAGCACGAACGCGCTGTCGACGCCGCCCGAGTAACACACGAGGACCGATTCGAGCTCGCCGAGCCGCGCACGCAGGCGGGCGAGCTTGTCCTCGATGGCAGGTGATTCGGCCATGGGGGGAGGATGTAACATACCGTCAGTTCCCGGTAGGGTCGCTCCCGTTACTCGGCCTTCTCTTGCGCGAGCGCGGCCAGAGGCTCCGGGGGCCCTTGCGTTTCGGGGGAAACCGGCGTTTCGGCCGGCTTGGTTTCGGGGGAAGGGGCCTTCGGTGTGTACTCGAACACCTGCAGGTTCGGTTCGAGCAACTTGAAGACGCCCTTCTGCACGTCCTCGCCCATCTGCCCGGTGATCACGGCGATCCAGTGCGGGTGCGCGCTGGCCGCCTGTTCGAGCCGGTTCCACATGCGGGGCCGCAGGCTCACGCGGGCCCCACGCTTGCCGAAATCGACGTTGAATTCCTTCCAGCCGTTCTTGTCCGTGGTGACCTCGGCGGGAAGGCGGTTGATCTTGATGGTGACTTCGAGCTTGCCCACGAGCGTCATGGAAGCCTCCGTCTTCGGGACGGTGCCCAAATCCGGGCCGGAACACAAGCCGTGCCGGCCAGGCATCGAGCTACTTGCAGCAGAAGGCCGGAATGAGAGACGCTTGGGGTCGCTCATGAACCGGAACGAAGCTCGCGCGAGCCGCGCCTCGCTGGGAACGACCGTGGTGCTCGTCGCCGCGCTGGGGGCGATCGCCGCCGTTGGTTGCTCGGACAACCGCCTGCCACCCGTCCCCGTGCCCAGGGCAGAGGCAAAGAGCCAGCTGCCACGCTGGTACCCCGAGAAGGCCTGGACCGCGAAGGAAGGCGAGAGCCAGATCTACATCGAGGGCAAGGTCGTCTTCGAGACGAGCAGCGCCACGATCCGCAAGTTCGGCGAGAGCGAGAAGGTGCTGAAGACCTTGCTCGCGTTCATCAACGAGCACCCCGAGGTCACGCGGTTTCGCATCGAGGGGCACACCGATGACATGGGCGGCGAGGAGAAAAACCAGGAGCTCAGCGCCCAGCGCGCGCTCAGCGTCTGCAACTGGCTCGTCGACAACGGCGTGACCCACCTGCGCCTGCTCGCCGTGGGCTTCGGTGAGTCGAAGCCGATCGCGCCGAACGAGCTCGTGCAGGGCCGCGCGGAGAACCGCCGCACGGAGTTCCACGTGGCTGAGATCGACGGCAAGGCCTACCTCGGCAAGGACCCGACGGCCGGCGGCATGGTGCTCGACGTGCCGAGCCTCGAGGAGCGCAGGCTCGAGGAAGAGGCGCGCAGGAAGCCCGTCGTCGCCGTCGTGCCGACCTTGAACTTCAAGCCCACGGGCAACGAGGTCAAGAAGGTCAAGGACAAGCAGATCGAGCTCGATCCGACGCAGAAGAAGCCGGATCCGAAGAAGTAGACGCGGGTTCAAGGTCCGAGGTGCCGCGCGGCCGGGTTCGGCGTGCGGTACTGCTCGAGGAGCGCCTGCGTCTCGCGGAGCGACCGCCAGTAGTCGAGGACGTTGCCCTTGGGCGTCGCGTACTCGAGAAAGAGGTTGTCGTCGGTCGAGACGATCGGATCGCCGGGCGTCTCCGCGACGAAACGATCGAGCTCCTCGCCCGAGGCCACGAGCTCGTCGAGGAGCGCAGGCATGGCGCCGTCGCCGAGCGTCTCGCGGATCGCGGGGACCTGCGCGAGACGATCGAGCCGTTCGCGCGAGGCGACGAGAGGCTCGGCGCTCGCCACGAGGATGCCCTGCGATCCGCCGACGAAGAGCGCGACGTGCGGGAAGACGGCGCGCAACGTGCGGATGATCGTCGCGAGCTCACGCCTGCGGATGTGGTGGAGCTGCACCCACTGCTGGAGGATCCCGCCGGGGGCGAGGCGCGCGCGGACGAGGTCGTAGAACTCGCGGCTGTAGAGGCTCGCGGCGCCGGCGAACCACACGCTCGTGAGCTCCATGGTCACGAGGTCGTAGCCGCCGGGCGAGACGAGCAGGTGGTTTCTGCCGTCCTCGAGCGCGAGGGCGGTGCGGCGATCGTCGAGCGAGCCACGCAGAGGGCCCGAGAAGTACTTGCGTGAAGCATCGACGATCGCGGGCGAGATCTCGGCGACCTCGATACGCTCCCAGGGGTACGCGGCGATCGTGCCGAGCGTCGTGCCCGTGCCGAGGCCGATGACGAGGACACGTCGTTCGGTGCCGCGGAGGAACATCGAGGGGAAGTGCGCGAACCTGCGTTGCGCGGCCATCTCGGGGCCGTCATCGCCCTGGAATTTGCCGTTCGTGTAGAGCGTGAGCACCTCGCCGCGCCGCGCCACCGTGGTCACGCCGCCGTGCACGTCCTCGCGCACCATCTCGATCCGATCGGGCGGCGGGCCGGCGGAGAAGTAGACGTTCGCGCCGCTCGTCAAGCGCGCCATGTCCCAGCGCGGGAGCACGAGGACAATGACGATCGCGGCCGCGGGCAAGGCGAAACGCGAGAGGGGAGAGACTTTCTCGCTGCCGCCGAACGCACGCGACGCGAGCACGGAGGCGACCGCGAGCGCCGCCACGATGCCGATGAGCGAGCCCTGCGAGCCGAGCGCCGGCAGGAGGAAGTAACCCGTGAGGATCGAGCCGAAGATGGTGCCGACCGTGTTCACGACGGTCAGGCGTCCGACGCGCGCGCCGACGTCGGGCATCGAAGCGACGCGGTGGAGCAGGAGCGGGAACGTCGTGCCGAGGAAGATCGTCGGGACGACGAGGATCAAAAGCGCGGCGAGGGCACGGACGATCTCGCGGCCGGCCCACGCGTGCACGTGTTTGCCCGCGAAGAGGAAGAGGCGAGGCAACTCGGCCCAGAGCGGCATGGTGACCGCGAGCGAGATCGCGGCGGCGCCGAGGCCAAGCGCGAGCGCTCGATCGCCACGACGTTCGGCGAGGGTGGGAGAACGCGCCGCGCCGATCGACAGGCAAACGAGGAACACGGCGAGCATGAGGCCAAACGCATACGCGCTGTTGCCGATGAGGAGCGCGAGCAGGTGCGTCTCGACGACCTCGGCCGCGAACACCACGAAGCCCGAGGCGAAGGCAAACGCGAGGGCCGTTCGTTCGCGATACGGGCCGTGTTCGTAAAGGGCGGGCGAAGAAACGTTCGGGGCCTCGTCGTTTGCGTTCGTCGAGACCGAAGCGGCGTTTGTCCCGGAGACGCGCCTTCCCACGACGATCGCCGTCACGCCGACCGCCACGTTCGTGAGCGCCGCAGCCCAGATCGTGCCGCGCACGCCGAGCGCGGGCAGGACGAGGTACGCGCTGGTGAGGGCGCCGATCGCGCCGCCGGCCGTGTTGACGGCGTACAGAAACGAAAGACGGCGCCTGCTCTGGTAGCCGACTTCGCCTGCGACGACGCGTGACAGGATCGGGAGCGTCGCGCCCATCGCGACGGTCGGAACGATGACGACGAGCGCCGTGAGCGCGCCGCGGACCGCCGTCAGCGTGGCGAGCGAGCCCGGGGCCTTCTGGGCGACGTGGACGTACGCGGCGGTGAGCGCTTCGAGCGCGGCGGGGGAGAGCGCGACGACCAGGCCGACGAGGATCTCCAGGATGCCGTAGGCCACGAGGGGACGAGCGAGCCGCGCGGCGCGTTTGCCGCCGAGGTGCGCGCCTACGGCGAGGCCGCCCATGAACGCGGCGAGCACGGTGCTCACGGCGTACGCGGTCGCGCCGAACACGTAGGCGAGCAGCTTGCCGAACGCGACCTCGTAGAGCAGCCCGGTCGAGCCGGAGACGAGGAAGAGCGTCACGACGAGGGAAAACCGAGGGCGCACGTCGCGGACGATAGTCGATGGGGCGGCGAGCGCACGGCGCGAAAAAGCTGTCCTGTGCGTCTCCCCCCGCGCGTGGGCCGCGGTATCCTCGGTCCCGATGCGTGGCCCCGTGATGAAGCTCGAGGACATCGGCGTCTGCTACGGCGATTGCTGGGCCGTCCGGTCGGCGACGGTGACCCTGGAGCCGGGCGTGATTCACGCGATCCTCGGGGAAAACGGCGCGGGCAAGTCGACGCTGCTCAAGGTCGCGGCGGGGCTCGCGGTGCGCGTCGCGGGCACCGTGCGGATCGAGGGAAGCACGGGCGCCATCGGGATGGTGCACCAGCACTTCATGCTCGTCGCCGCGTTCACGGCCCTGGAGAACCTCGTCCTCGGCAACGAACCCACGCGTTCGTTCGGTCGATTGGATCTCGCGCGAGCGCGGCGCGAGGCCGAGGCGCTCATGGAGAAGACGGGCCTCCGCGTGAACCTCGACGCGCGCACCTCGGACCTCGCGGTGGGCGAGCGCCAGCGGCTCGAGATCCTGCGCGTGCTCTACCGCGGCGCCCGCGCGATCCTGCTCGACGAGCCGACCGCGGTGCTCTCGCCGCTCGAAGCGGAGGAGCTTTACACGACGCTCGGGGCGCTCGCCGCGGAGGGCGCGACGATCGCCGTCGTGACGCACCGCATGGACGAGGTCATCCGCTTCGCCGGTCACGTCACGATCATGCGGCGCGGCCGTACCGTGTTCTCGCGGAAGATCGAAGAGGACGAACGGAACGATCCGGCGCGGCTCGAGGACGAGTTCACGCGGGCGATCATGGGCGGAGAGCCGCCGGCCGGGACGAGCCCTCCCGCGCTCGCGGAGGACGCCGAGATCGCGCTTTCGATCGAGGGCCTCGTGCTCGTCGACGCCGCGGGCAAACGTGTGCTCGACGGGCTCGGGCTCTCCGTGAAGAGGGGGGAGATCGTGGGGATCGCGGGGATCGAGGGCAACGGGCAGCGCGAGCTCGTGCGTGCGGTCGCGGGGCTCGAGCCTTCGGTCGAGGGAGCGATCGTCCTCGGCGGCAAACGGCTTCCGCAGGTGCGATCGATGGAAGATTTTCACCAGCGGCGCCGCGCGATCGCCGTGGTGCACGAGGATCGCCATGCGGACGGGCTCATGCTCGACGCCTCGGTCGGTGACAACCTCGTGCTCGGCGAGCTCGGCGTGATCGCGGGGCCGAGCGCGGAAGCCTCGATCATCACGCGGCGCATCGATCGGTTCGGCGTGGTCCCGCCCGAGGCCACGCGACGCGCGGCGGATCTGTCCGGCGGCAACCAGCAGAAGATCGTCGTCGCCCGCGCGCTCGATCGTATCGAGACGAGCCCCGAGCGCGCGCTCGTCGTGCTTGGACAACCGACCCGCGGCATCGACGTCGGGGCGGCGGCGACGATCCACGCGGCCATCGCCCGTGCTGCGAAAAAGGGGCTCGGCGTGCTCGTCGTGAGCGCGGATCTCGGCGAGCTCCGGCGCCTCGCGCACCGCATCCTCGTGCTCCATCGCGGGCGCATCGTGACCGAGCTTTTGCCCACGGCCTCCGACGACGTCATCGGCCGGGCCATGCTTGGCATGGAGGCGGCATGAGCGGCGGAAAACTCCGCGCTGTGCTCCCGGTCGTCCTCGCGATCGCGGGGGGCATCCTGCTCTTCAACGTGATCGCGTTTGCCTTCGGGCAGGCGCCGGCGTCGGCGCTGCGACTCGCGTTCGAGGGCACGTGGGGCACGCCGTACGGCCTCGGACAAGTCCTCTTCAAGGCCACGCCCCTGCTCTTCACGGGCCTCGCGTTCGAGGTCGCTCTCCGCGCGGGCCTCTTCAACATCGGCGCCGAGGGCCAGCTCGCGCTCGCGAGCCTCGTCGGCGCGCTCGTCGCATCGAAGCTCCCTGCATCGTTGCCCATGCCGATCGCCCTGCCGATCGTGCTCCTCGTCTCGGCTGCGGTCGGGGCCGCCGTCGCGTTCATCCCCGCGATCCTGCGCACGCGTCGCGGCGTGCACGAGATCATCACGGCGATCATGATGAACCGCATCGCCTTTGCGATCGGCCCGTGGGTGTTCTCGAAGGTGCTCGACTCGCCCTCGCTCCGCACGGCCGACATCGCGCCTGGCGCTGCGCTCCCGCGCCTCGATCGGATCGTGCCCTCCTTCGCGGGCAGCGCCGCGAGCTTCGCGTTTCCTCTCGCCGTCGTGATCGTCTTCGCCGCGATGGCCCTCCTCCAGCGCACGCGCCCCGGCCGCGAGATCCGCTGGGTGGGTCTTCGCCCCGAG
>JANMGF010000457.1:0-7419 GCA_031374535.1 Polyangium sp. (in: bacteria) | reverse complement strand
TCGACAACGACAAAGATCGCATCCCCGACACGCAGGATCGTTGCCGCGACGCGGCCGAGACGGTCGACGGCTTCAAGGACGACGACGGCTGCCCCGATCTCGACGACGACGAGGACGGCATCCTCGACGAGCTCGACAAGTGCCGCAACGAAGCCGAAGACAGGGACGGCTTCCAGGACGGCGACGGCTGCCCCGAGGCCGACAACGACGGCGACGGGATGCTCGACTTGGTCGACAAGTGCCCGAACGGCGCCGAGGACAAAGACGGCTTCAAGGACGACGACGGCTGCCCCGATCCGGACAACGACTTCGATCAGGTGCTCGACGCGGCCGATCAATGTCCCGACGCGCGTGAAGACCTCGACGGCTTTCAGGACGACGACGGTTGTCCCGAGCCAGACAACGACGAGGACGGCGTGCTCGACAAGGCCGACAAGTGCCCCCTCGAGGCCGAGACGATCGACGGCAAGGACGACGCGGATGGATGCCCCGAGGCGGGCGCAAAATCGCTCGTTCGCTGGTCGGGGGATCGGATCGTCGCGGACGTGCCGGTGCGTTTCGCGCCGGGCAGCGCCGAGCCGACGAAGGCGATGGAAGAGCTCCTCCGGCAGATCGCGCAGCTCGCCGCGGGCCACGCGCCCGTCGCCACGGTCGTCGTCGAGGGGTATGCCGATCGCGCGGGGGACGAGTCCACGAAGGCCCAGGAAGTCGCCGAAAAGCGAGCGATCGCGGTGAAGAACGCGCTCGTCCTTGCGGGCCTGCCGGCGGATCGCATCACGGCGGCGACAGGGGATCCGGGGGAAAAGCGCGCTGCGAACGTGCCGCAGTTCGAAATCACGGTGCAGCGGGACAAACGAGGAAAGCGTCGATGAACGTCGTCGAATCGAGGGGGATTCGCCATCTGGTGGTCAGGGCCGAGAGCGGCGAGGAGGTGCCACGCGCGCTCGCACGTGCGCTCGAGGAGGCCGAGGCCAGAGCCGGCAGGCTCGAAGGGACGGGCGTGCTCGACAGCGTCGAGCTCGCGAACGTCGATGCAGCGGGAGCACGGGTGGTGCGGAGGATCGACGCGCCCGTGATGGCCGTGTCGCTCACGGGCAACGTCGCGCTCGAGGGCGCCGGGGCAAACGTGCGGCTCTTCGCCACGCTCGTGCAGGAAGGACCGTTGGGGCTCCAAACATTCGCCGGCGAGATCGTCTCGGCGCGTGCTCTCTCGCTGGAGGTCTTCGTGACGGCGCTGGAGGACGTCGCGCTGGTGCGGCAGGGCAACGAGCGCTCGTTCATCACCGCCCAGACGGAGGCAGCCGCGCCCGCGCCGGTGGCCGCGCCCGCGCCTGTGGCCGCGCCCGCACCCGCGCCCGCAGCACCCGCAGCAACGCAGGCGCCCGCGCCGACGACGTACGCGGGCATGCCCGCGCGCACCGCGACGCCAGCTCCGCGTATCACGCACCCGGAGTCGCCCCGCGCATCGTCGGCTTTCCCCGCGCCCACGGCCGCCGCGCAGCCCGAGCCCCCCGTGGTCTTCACGCCGCCCGCACGGCCGACGCAAGAGCGTGACGACGTGGAGGCCTACCCGGAGATGGGCGACCTCGTGAGCCACTTCCACTTCGGCGAGTGCGAGGTGGTGAGCTCCGACGGCGAGCGCATCCGGCTACGGCAAGGAAAGGAAGGCCGCGTGCGCGAGGTCGCGCTCGGCATGCTGAAGATCGAGTCGCCGACGACCGATCCCGCCTCGGGCAAGCGCCACTTCCGTTTGTCCCGCAAGCATTGACGCGAGGGACAAACCCTCGGTTGACGCTTGGGGGCTGCGCTCGGACAAGCCGAGCTACGCCCCCAAACCCCCGTGACGCCTGGGTTCCCCGACGTTCCGCGCCTACCAGACGCGCTGCGGGATGTTGATCGAGTCGCCCGCCTGGAGCGGGACGTCGGGGATCGCGTTGTCGATGATGTCCTCGACGCTCACCGTGACCGCGCGCGTCTTCTGACCGACCTTGCGGCGGATGGTGACCTTGTCGCGCGCAGCCATCTGGTTGAAGCCACCCGCGAGCGAGATCGCGCGGAGGAGCGTCATGCCGGACTCGAACGGCAAGGAGCCCGAGCGCTGCACCTCGCCGAGCACCTCGACGCGCTTGGAGTTGTACTCCTTGACGCTCACGCTCACGATCGGGTCGGTCAAAAACTCCTGCTCGACGAGGCGTTTGCGGGCGATCTCGGCGATCTGCTGCGGCTCGAGCCCGGCGACCGCGAGGCGCTTGATGTACGGGAGATCGACCGTGCCGTCGGGCGCGACCGTGAACAAGGTCGGCAGGTTGTCCTCGCGCACGATACGCATCTCGAAGACGTCGCCCACGCCGATGGTCGCGTTGCTGACGGGGGCGGGCAGATCCGCGGGGCGCGGGCGTCCTCCGCATGCGAGGAGCGTCGCGCCGAGCAAGGTCGTCGCGAGGAGGTCACGCCTCCGCATCACATGAGCCAGCGCGCGCCCAGGTAGGCCTCGAACTGCTGCCACTGGAGCTTGTCCTCACCGATGCCGGGGATGTCGAGCCCGTTGTCGCTGATGCGCGTGTTGTAGCGCAGCGTCGTGTTGATCCCGAACGAGTCCTTGAAGCGGTACTCGGCGAAGCCCGAGGCGTCGATGCGGATGTCGGTCCAGGTCGCTTCCTGGATGCTCGGCGTGTTGATCGTCGGGTTGACGAGCGCGCCGACGCCCGTGTCGACGATGACGACGAAGCGCCCGCCGAAGAAGTACGTGAGCTTGAAGTAGCCGCGGTCGCGCTCGAAGTACGAGCCGATGTACGAGTCGTAAAAGTCGCGCGTGAAGCCGAGGGAGACCGACGAGAGCGTGAGGCTCGCGGCCGCGGGATCGGAGCTCGGGTTTGGCGTGAGGAAGTACCGCAGCTCGGCCTGGCCGATGAGGCTGTCGAAGTCCTGGACGGTCTCGGCCGTCTCGTTGGCGCCGGGGTCGTAGAAGCTCGCGCCCCACCCGGCCATGAGGAGCGCGCCGAAGTTCTTCGTGATGAGGCCGTTGTAACCGAGCTGCACGCGGAGCGGCGTCGAGCCCGTTTTTTCGCCCGCGCTGAGGTAGTGGATGATGCCGATACGCGCGTCGTACATCAGCGCGGAGCGCGGCAAGAAACGCCAGCGGCCTCGCGTCTGGAAGGTGTGGCTCAGGTTCGTCAGGCCCGTGAAGCTCGGCGACTCGAAGACGGTGCCCGCGAAGTGGTACCCGATGCGCCAGTCGAGGAGGCCGCTGTTCGGGTTCCAGACGAGCTCGGCGCCGGCGTTCGGCGTGAGGCGGTTGTAGCTCTCGCCGATCACCGCCTCCTGCGAAGGCTGGATGAAACGTCCGACGGTGGCGTAGACCGAGCCCGACCAGGGGCGCGTCGGCAGGATGTTCATGCGCACGTCGGCGAGGCCGCTCAGGTTGCGCTGCTCCCACATCCTGTCCTTGCCGTCTTGAGGGCCGGAGACAGGGAAAAACTCGTTGTACGTGAGCGAAAGGCCGCCGGAAAACTCGACCGTGGGCGGGGCCTGCGTGGCGGAGCCGCCCTTGCGTTGCGGGCCGAGGGTCGAGAACGAAAACGACGGCGTCACGCGCAGGCGCATCGAGCCCACGGGATCACCGGGCGCGTCGCCTTCACTCGCGCGGAGGAAGAAGTTCGAGTCGTAACCGAACTCGACCGCGACCCCCGGGTGCAGCTCGAAGTCGCCGACGCGGTAGCCCGAGCCCACCGTGAAGCGACGATCGGAGAGCCAGGGTTGGTCCTGACCGAACGCCGTCGCGGGCGCGAGGGTGGTGAGGGCGAGGCCGAGCCCCAGCGGGAAAACCAAGCCGCGCATCTTCATGGACGGCTCGGGCGGGGCGAAGGCGAGCGGAGCGCTCGCCTCACTTGATCACGCTCGCAGAAGGGGGCGGCTCGATGATGATCACCACGGGCGGGTAAAACGCCGGATCCTCGGGGATCGTGGGATCGATCTGCGTGACCGTCGATGTCTCGCCGAGGATGTCGGCGTCTTTCCCGATGCACTGGTTCGCCTCGGCGGAGAGCTGCTCGACGCGCTGACGCAGGACGCCGAGGATCGTGAACTCGTGCGACGAGAGGTCGGCGTCGTCGCGTTTGACCGCGAGATCGAGCGCCGTCCTGCGCTCGCGCGAGCTGCGCAGGGCGACGTCGATCTGGTTGAGTTTGTCGTTCAAGCAGAGCGTCTTGACCACGTCGCGTTGCGCGCGCGCTTCTTCGAGGAGGCGACGCACGACGCTGCGCGCGCTCTCCATCCGCGCGAGATACGTGTCGGTCTCCTGGAGCTGCTGCGCGGGCGTCAACGTGACCTGACGCGCGAGGCCCGCGTTCGTGTCGGGCGGCAAAGGCGGGGTGCCCGGAGCTTGCGCGGACGCGATGCCGGCTGCAACGAGCAACGAGAGCGCGCAAAGCGCGCCGAAGCCGAGCATTCGTTCTCGCTGCATCGAAGTCCTCCGAGGTCTAGACCGAGTTCACTATAAAAGCGCGCTCGCGTACCTGTCAACGCGGGCCGTCCAGGGAAACCCCAGGAAATCAAGCCGTTTGCGTGGACGGTGCGAGATCACTTCGGGTGGGGTTTCGTTGCGCCATGGGGCGTGGACATTCAAGCGCCCAGGTTCGCGAGCAAGATCCAGGCGCGCGGGGCGCCTTGGCTCACTGGCTGACGAAGGAGACGGGGATGACGACGGTCGCCCCGCCGCCCTCCGGAGGCGCGAACTGGGCGCTCTGGACACGCGCCACGACGCAGGAAATGACGTCGCCGCCGAGGCCGCCGCCGCCCGAGGGGGACGCGGAGAGGACCTCACCGTTCGGGCCGATCTTGGCCGTGATGCGGACCGAGCCCTTCATCGTCGGGTCGTTCTGCAAGCCGCGGTTGTAGCAACGGCGGAAGCCCGCGGCCATGCCGGCCACGACGGACGAGGCATTCGCCACGTTGCCGCCCGAGACCGCAGCGCCACCGACGTTCGCGCTGCCCGTCGGTCCCTTCACGGTCTTCGCCGCGCCCTGGGAGCTCGCCGCCGCAGCCGCTTGCGTGTCGCCGATTTGCGCGAGGCCGCCGCCACCCGCCGAGCCGGGGCGGACCGTGCCGCCGCCCGCCCCGTTGATGTTCAGGCCCGCGATGCCGCCGAGCCCCGCGCCCGCGCCCGAGGCCGCCGCGTTGTCGAGCAGGCCGAGCGGGACGTCGCCGCGATCGAGCACGCCGGCCGTCGCGTTGCCCGCCGCGTTGAGGGCGCCGAGCATCTGCATGTCGAGCTGCTGGAGCTCGTTGGCGATCGCCGCCGCGCGCGTGTCGCTGATCTTGCCGCCTGGGCTCTTCGCGGCCGACGCGCCCGAGGGCTTGGGCGTCTCGGCTGCCGCCGTCGAGGTCGGCGCGGCTTGATCGACCTGCTCCTTGGGCTGCTCGACCGGCGGCGGCGGGGGCAAACTCCGCACGGACTCGAGGATCTGCGCGACGTCGACCTCGTCGTTGACGGGAGGATCCATCCAGTCCGAGTAAATCGTGCCGACCGCGCCGAAGTGCAGGAGGAACGAGAACGCCGCGATGATCGTGGTGGTCCAGTCGATCGACTGGATGAGCCCGCCGCGCACGGAGACCGGGAGCTGAACCTTGGGCTGAGGCGGCGGCGCGGCGACGAACTGGAAGAGGAACGTCGTCTCGCCGACGACGATCTTGCCGCGCGATTCGTCGTCGCTGAGCGTCACCTGGAAGGTCTGGGTGTTGCCGAGGGCGATCTTCTTGGCCTGCGACTTGAGCGAGGCGAGGTCACTCACGCCGGTCTTCAGCGCGACGCGGCCCGACATGCCCTCGAGGAAGTTCAGCGCGTATTCGTTCCCCACGAGCTCGAACAGCCGAAAGCTCGGCGGGATGTTCTTGCTCGGCGTGACGAACATGCTCTTTTCGCTGGGGCCGATGGTGACGTGGGTGCGCTGCTTGATGATGCGCTCCTCGATCACCTTGCCGCCCTGGACGACCCCGACGCGCAGGACCTTCGGGCCCGTCGCCTGGTTCATGGCGCGCATGACTGCGGTCATCTGACCGGTCGAGGAACCCGTGTGCGTCGTCGGTTGGGTCTGCGTCATTCCAAGGCCTCCCGCCTGGGGCGATGGAGACGCCCAGCCGATACGGAAGTTTCGTCGAGCGTACACAAGGGCGGGAGATCGGTAAAGCCCATGGCTACGAGCCGCGGCGGCGCCCGGGGCGAGGCGGGGCCGGGGCGAGGCGATCGCGGAGCCCGAGGGCGTCGACGAGGGCGTCCACGGCCTTGCGTTGGGCCTGCGCGAGCTCACGCGCGCGGCGGCCGAGATCGGCGCAAACAGCGGCGCCGCCGAGGCCAAGGACGACGAGCGCGGGCGCGGCGAACGACGCCTGGCGGAGGAGGACGGTGATCACGGCGAGGAGAAGGCCGCCGTAGGCCGCGATGCGCGTCGCCGCGGCAGGCCAGGAGGCGGTGGCCTCGAGGGTGCTTTCGATCTCGGCGAGGAGCTCGTCGACGAGGGCGCCGCGGGCCTCGGCGGAGTCGGCTTCGGTGCTCTGGATCAAGGCGGCGAGGCGGCGCTCGGGGGAACCATCGGGCGCACGCTCGGCGAGGGCGGCGGCGCGCTCGTGCGCGGGAAGGCGCTTCAACGCGAGGACGAGCTCGGCGGTTCGGCCGGAGGTCGCGCGCGTGACGCGTACGAGGTGCGCCCGCGCGAGGAGCACCGCCGCAGCGACGAGGAGAGCGCCGAGGGTGAGGAAGACGGCTCCTGCCATCGGCTTTTTCCGCGCGGTGTCGATCACGCGTCGAAGCGTGATCAAAGGGTCAGAACGGGGCCTTGAAGATGGCCTCCTCGATGCGATCGAGGAAGGGCTGCCGGAGCTCGGCGAGCGTGAGCTTCGGCTGGATGCGGCTCACGTCGACCGCGGCGATGGGCTTCTCGATGCGGCCGGTGATCGTGACCTCCGAGAGCGTGATCGCGCCTCGAGGTTTCTTGTCTTTCTCCTGGGCATCGGCGGACGGCAGGGCCGAAGCCACGACCAGAAGGCCCGCGAAAATTCCCATCCCTCGGCGCATGTGTTGCCTCCGCGGAGCAGGATGCCTCGTGTCGCGCTCGCCGTCCATGTGCCTAGAAGCTCGACGGCGGCGTGAAGGAAGGCGGCGCGGAGAACGGCGCGACGATGGTGCTCGTCGGCGTGGGCGCGGGAGCCGGCGCGGGGGGCGGTGCGGGTGCTGCGCTGGGTGCCGTGGGCTGCGGGGTGCTGTCCGGCGGCGCGGGCGTGGGCGCTGCGTTCGTTGGCGCGTTGGTTGGCGTGTTGGGTTGCGTGTTCGGCGGCGTGTTCGGCGCGGGCGCGGCGGCGTCCGGGGCCCCAGCGTCTCCGGCGCTCGGTGTGGGCAAAGGAGCCACGGGCGCAGGGGCTTCTGCA
>JANMGF010000435.1:0-10399 GCA_031374535.1 Polyangium sp. (in: bacteria) | reverse complement strand
ACCGAGGAGCCCGTGTACGGGATCCGCAGAAGCTCCAGCATCCCCTGCACGCATCCGTCCTCGCCCGTGCGGCCCGAGAGCGCCAGGAAGGCCACGTCGATCCGGGCTCTCTGGAGCGCGGACGCGAGGTCCGGACCGAAGCTCTCGTCGAGCGACAGGCGGACGACCTCGTGGCCACGCGCCGTGAGCGCCTCCGCGACGGCTTGCCCGGCGGAAAGCGACATGTCCCGCTCCGACGACGAGCCGCCCATGATCACGCCGACCCGCCTCCGCATCGATCGCCTCTTCATCGAATCAACCTCCGTCGGCCTGAACGCTCGGACCACGTCACGACCTTCGAGTCGGCGCGTATCAGACAAACGAAGAGGGGGTCAACAAAACGGACAACTTCGGTTTTACGCGTGCTTCCTACGAAATCAGAGAATCTCGACGAGCACGGCGGTGATGTTGTCCTTGCCGCCTCGCCCGTTCGCCAGGTCGATGAAACGTTCGACGGCCTCCATGGACCCGAGCGCCGCGATCCCTGGGATCTCCTCGTCCTCGAGGTACCCGTGCAGCCCGTCCGAGCAGAGCAGGAAACGATCGCCCGCCTGCACGGGGATCACCGCCGTGTCGACCTCCACGTAGTCGCGGTTGCCCACCGCGCGCGTGATCACGTTTTTGTGCGTGGCCTTCGCGGCCTCGGCGGGCGTGAGCAGGCCCTGCTTGATCTGCCAGGCGAGGAGCGTGTGATCCTCGGTCAGCTGCAGCGCGACGCTGTCGCGGATCTGGTAGATGCGGCTGTCACCGACCTGCCCCGTCACCAGCGATCGGCCGAGCAAAAGCGCCGCGCTGATCGTCGTGCCCATCCCGATCTTGTCGCGCTCGAGCTCGGCCATCGCGAAGATCAGGTACGTCGCCGCCTGGATCGCGCCCTCCATGATCCGGCAGGCCGCGCGCGCCTGGGCCTCGTCGAGCTCGCCGTCGATGCCCTCGAGCGCCGCGAGGCCCCGCTTCACCATCCCGTGGATCGTGTCTACCGCCTCGTGGCTCGCGATCTCGCCGGCCGCATGGCCCCCCATCCCATCGGCCACGATGTACAGCCCGAGCGCGTCATCGTGGAAAAATGCATCTTCGTTGCTCTTCCGATGCTTCCCGACGTCGGTTCGCGCGCAGGAACGCACGGACCACCGGCCTCGGAATGTCGGCGCCTCGTTTTGACGCACAGCGTCGTTCCGGTCGTCTGGTGTGCTCATCCTGGAGCTCGTACTTCTTCGCACGATAATCCGGCGCGGGCCCCCCTGTCGAGAGTGCCGTCCGCTCGGGTAGAATCCGTCGAGACGCATGGCAGCGAGGAGCTTCTGCACGACCGCCAACTCCCTCGACGGGCTCGCGCGTGTGCTGCGGGAAACCCGCGGGGAGGTCAACACACCGACCGGTGGGCTCGTCTTCGTGACCGGGCCCCTGGTGCCGCACCTCGGCGCGCTCGCGAGCCGCGTGGCGTCCGCCTGGAAAGGCGTGCCCACGGTGCTCGTCCCCGGCGCAGGTGTGCTTCACGAACGCGCCGAGATCGAGGGCACCCCGGCGATGAGCGGCATCTTGTGGGGCGGAGGCCGAGCCACGCCGTTCGCGCTCGGCGACCCGGAAGACGAGCCACGCGCGCTCGGCATGTCGATCGGAAACACGCTCGGCGCGCGCCCCACCTCGGCCCTGCTCTTCCACAAGACCGAGGGCTTCGACGTGTCGCTCCTCGAAGGCATCGCCAAGGCCGCGCCCTCGGCGTGTCTCTTCGGCGCCGGCACGGTCGGCGGAGGCGGCGTGATCGTCACGGCGGAGGGCGAACAACGCACGGCGCGGGCCGTCGGGATGGCCATCAAGGGCCTCGCTTCACCCCTCGTCGCAGCCGCGCCCGCGTGCCGACTCGTCTCGGAGCTCTACCCGATCGAGGAGATGAGCGCGGGCCTCGTGATGCGCATAGGCGGCCGCAGCGCGCTCGACGAGCTGTCGCGAAGCGCGCCGACCACCGCGAGCGCAGGCGCCCCCTCGCCGCTCGTGTTCGCCGCGCTCGCCGAGGAGGACGACTTCGCAGAAGACGGTCGCCGACGTTTCGTGATCCGCCCGGTGCGCGGGATCGATCCGTCGCGGCGAGGCGTGATGATCGGCGCGGACGCGCGCCCCGGGATGCGGATGGGTTTCGCCGTGCGTGACTCCGCGACGGCGCGCACCGAGCTCGAGACGATGGCGCGTGTCGTCTCCAAGAACGCGCTCGGCGCCGCGCCCCGCTTCGCGCTTTACCTGAGCTGCGCGGGTCGAGGCCAGACCTTGCACGGCACGACCGACGTCGAGGTGCGGATCCTTCGCCAGCGCTTCGGCGACCTCCCGATCGCCGGCATGCACGCGGCGTTCGAGATCAGCCCGCGTGAAGGGCGGCCCTCGCGCCTCGAGCTCTACACGAGCGTGCTCGCGCTCTTCCGTTCCCCGAGTTAACCCGCGCGCATCGCCTCGAGCGCGCGCGACACGCGCTCGTCGACGAAGGCGCGGGCCGCCTGGAACTCCGGCGTCGATCGGTACCTGTCGAGCATCGGGCAACCATCCATCCAGAGCATGTCGATGAGCCCGCTCTGCGCGCAGGGCACGAGCGCGGAGATGGCGCGCACGTCGTCTCCCACGTAGGACGCGAGCTCGAGCTCGACCTGGCGGAAGTACGCCATTCGCCTCCATCCACCCTCGCGATTCGCCATCGACTCCTGGAACATCACGCAGTCGAACGGCGACTTCCCCAAGACGAGCGTATCGTGGATGGCCGCCTGGATCGGCGTGGTGATCTCGATGCCCCGGAGCCGCTCGATGGTCTCTTTCGTGATGTCCTCTCTGCCGAACCACATCCCGTGACGCGCCAGGATGGCGAAGTACGCGAAGTCGCCCTCGATCACCCGCGCCTGCTCCATCATGTTCGCCGCGCCGTCCCAGTCGCCCTTGAGGAGGAGGGTCCGCGAGAGGTTGCGGGCCACCGAGGGCGCGGCCGGATCGAGCGAATAGGCCGTCTCGAGCACCCGGATCGCCTCGTCGATCGGCCCCGTCTCCGAGAGGATCATCCCGAGCAACCCGTACGCCTCGGCCAGCGCGGGGGCCCGCGCGATCGCCTGGCGCACGCTCCGCATCGACCCGGGCACGTCGCCGAGCTGGAGCAGGCTGTGCGCCATGGCGAGGTGCGCCTCCGCCAGGTGCGGCGCCGCGGCGAGCGCTCGTTCGGCGGCCTGCTTCGCGAGCACCGCGTTCTCGCCGCTGAAGAACGACATCCGCGCGAGCGCGCTCGCGTAGCCGGACAGGATCGTCGGATCGTTCGGCGCGCGTAGGAGCGCCTGTTCGAGGAGCTCCACGGAGCCACGCACATGATGCATCCAGAACTTCCGGTACTCGACGCGGGCCTTCAGGTAGAGCTCCACGGCCACCGGATCGGTCGGCGACTCGCGCGCGGGCTGCGCCATGTCGACGGTCAACGCGTCCGCGATCGCCTTGGCCACCTCGTCGTTCACCACGAAGAGGTCCTTCTCCGGACGATCGAACCGCTTCGCCCAGAGCTGGAACCCGTCGGCCACGCTGAGCACACGCGCGGTGATCCGCATGGCCGCAGGCGTCCTCCGCACGCTGCCCTCGACGACCACCTGCACGCCGAGCTCGCGCCCGATCTCGCGCGGATCCTGATCGACCCCTTTGAACCGCATCACCACGCCGCGCGGCCTCAGCTTGAGGCCCCGCGTCATCGACAACGTGTCGATGAGATCGTCGGTGAGACCTTCGGCGAGGTACTCGTCCTCCGTCGGCCCGCTGTTCCGGAACGGGAGCACGGCCACCGTCTTCTCGGCCGGCGACATCTGCACACTGGGCGTCGGCAAACCCGCGATCCCAGAGGACACGCCCGTTGCAAGGAGCGTGTTCACGGACAGCTTGTTCATCGCCGGCAACGTCAGGCTCGCGAGCTCCTCGGCGACTTCCTGGGCCGTGCGATATCGCTCGTCACGATCCCGCGCCATGCACTTCATCACGATCGCGCCGCAGGCCGTGGGCAGGTCGGGCCGCCTCACGCGTGGATCCGGCGGCGGCTGCACGAGGCGCGCGGCGGCGATCGCCACGATCGAGTCCCCGCGCCATGCCTTCTCGCCCGTGAAAAGCTCGTAGAGCATCGCGCCGAGCGCGTAGATGTCCACGCGCGCGTCGATATCGGCGAGCCCCTGCACCTGCTCGGGCGCCATGTACGCCGGTGTCCCGATCACCGCGCCCGCCTGCGTCCGCGAGCCGTCGCTCTCGTGCAGGCGCGCAATGCCGAAATCGGTGATCACGACGCGACCGTCCTTCGCCATGAGCACGTTTTCGGGCTTCAAATCCCGGTGAATGACGCCGGCTGCGTGCGCGGCGGCGAGGCCGGCGCAGATCGCCGTGGTGATCTCCACGACCCGAGCGACCGACATCGCGCCCTTGTGCGCGACGGCCGCGTTCAGCGGATCGCCCTCGACGTATTCCATCGTGAGGAACTTGTCGGCGCCGTGTTCGCCGATGTCGAAGACCCGCGCCACGTTCTTGTGGGTGACCCTTCGCGCGAGCTTCACCTCGCGCCGGAACCGCTCGAGCATGCCTGGCTCGCCCACGAGGTCCTGCCGCAGCACCTTCAGCGCCACGACCTCCTCGAGCTCCTCGTCGCGGGCGCGGTAGACGCTGCCCATGCCGCCGGCCCCGAGCAGGCCGAGCAACGTGTACCGTCCGGCGATGCGGTCGCCTGGCGAGCTGGAGACGAGGAGGCCGGTCGGCGCGTCGCTGAGGGGACCGGAAAACGTGGGGTTTGCCTTGATATCGGTCATAACGAGACGTGCGCCGTGGACGCGGGGCAAGCGCTCGAAACGCGCCACGCGGATCGAGCATGTAACGCGGTAAAACCGGCCTCGCCACCCAGGCTAACCGATCTGACTCTTTTTCGGTGCTACCCTCCGCGGCCCATGGACGCCGCCGTCGCGGTCCGCGCTCTCACGAAGGTCTACCGAGTCCACGAACGGAAGGCGGGCCTCGGAGCCGCGTTACGCAGCCTTTTCCGCCGAACCTACAAGGAAGTGCGCGCGGTCGAGGACCTCTCCTTCACGATCGAGCCCGGCGAACGTGTGGGGTTTCTCGGCCCGAACGGCGCGGGCAAGACCACGACCTTGAAGATCCTCGCGGGCCTGCTCCACCCGACGAGCGGCGAGGTCACCGTCTCCGGCCACGTCCCGAGGCGCCGCGAGACCGCCTTTTTGCGCGCGATCACGCTCGTCATGGGCCAGAAACAGCAGCTCCTCTGGGATCTGCCGCCGGCCGAGACGTTCGACTTGAACCGCGCCATCTATGGTGTGCCCGACGCGACCTTCGCCGAGACCATGGCCGAGCTCGAATCCCTGCTCGACCTCGGCGCCCTCGCGAAGAAACCGACGCGCCAGCTCTCGCTCGGCGAGCGCATGAAATGCGAGCTCGCCGCGGCCCTCCTGCACCGCCCCAAGATCCTCTTCCTCGACGAGCCCACGATTGGCCTCGACGTCTCCATGCAGCTCGTCGTGCGCGATTTCATCCGCAAATACAACGAGCAACACGGCGCCACCATCCTCCTCACGTCCCATTACATGGACGACGTCGCCTCGCTTTGCCCGCGGGTCATCGTCATCGACCGCGGAAAACTCCGCTACGACGGCGACCTCGCCACCCTCGTGAAGACGATCCGCCCGGACAAACGTATCGTCCTCGTCTTCGCCACGCCGCCCGACCGCGCGGCCCTCGAACGGGTCGGCGCCGTCGTCGAGCTCGAAGGAACCCGCGCCGTCCTCCGCGTGCCTCAAGCGGAGCTTCGTGACGCCGTGAGCCACCTCATCGCGAGCTCCCCGCCGAGCGACCTGACCATCGAGGATCCGCCGCTGGAAGAGGTCATGCGGGATCTCTTCGCGCGTCCGGCCGAGGAGCCGGCCGGGGCCGTGAAATGAGCGCGCTCCGGGCCTATCCGACCCTTTTGCGGGTGGGCTTCTCGGCGGCGCTCGCTTATCGCGCCGAGCTCGTCATCTGGATGCTGACGACCACCATGCCCCTCGTCAGCCTCTCGATATGGACCGCCGTCGCGAGCGAGGCGCCCGTCGGTCGTTATGGTCCCGGCGAGTTCGTGGGATATTTCCTGGCCGCGCTCATCGTCCGCCAGGTCACGGGCTCCTGGCTCGTCTGGGAGATGAACCAGGAGATTCGCCAGGGCACGCTCTCGCAGCGCCTCTTGAAGCCGATCCACCCGCTCTGGATGTACAGCGCGGAAAACCTCGCCGCCTTGCCGCTCCGCGCCGCGCTTTGCCTCCCGGTCGTCGTCGTCGCCGTCGTGTATGCCGATCTCACCCGGAATGGCCTCCTCCTCGCCGTCTTTTTTGCTTCCCTCCTCGGGGCGTGGCTCATCAATTTCTTCACGATGGCCATCATCGGCTCGCTCGCGTTTTTCCTGGAGAGCTCCACGGGTGTGTTCGAGCTGTGGCTCATCACGTTCATGTTGCTCTCGGGCTACGTCGTCCCGCTCGAGCTTTTCCCCGGCTGGGTCCGCGGCGTCGCGGAAGGCTTACCTTTCCGTTACACCCTCGGTTTTCCCGTGGAGGTCTTGATCGGGCTCGTCGACCCGAAGAGCGCCCTCGAGGGACTCTTCGTGCAATGGGCCTACGCCGCGGGCGCCGCCGTCCTGGCGATCCTCGTCTTCCGCGCGGGTGTACGTCGGTTCGGCGCTTTCGGCGGCTGATCCTTACCCGAGAAATCCCCCCGCCGCCCCGACCTCGTTATGGGCGCCGCTGCCGCACCCATCACAAACGACGCCGACGAGCCCGTGATCCGCGGCGCGAAACGCGAAAGCATCCTGGTTCGGCTTCCCGCCGAGGACGTGCGAGCGCCCCGTGACGCTGCCCGCCGCCACCTCGAATGGCCCTTGTACACGCAGGGCTCCCTCCTTTCGGGTGCCTGCCTTCAGTTGATTTGACACCATGTCAAGGGACGAGCGATCTTCGCGGGAAGAACGGCCTGGGCGGGGGCGGTCAGGTTGGAGTCTGTTCGGGAGATTCGAGGCGCTGGAGCTCGGTGCGGCAGGGTCTCAGGACGGGATTGATGGCACGGGCGCGGTTGAACGCTGCCAGGGCAGCTTCGCGGTCGCCGAGGCGATCTTTGGCGATGCCGAGGTTGTGGGCGATCTCGGCGCGGTGTGTGATGGGAAGCGAAAGGTCTTGGTCGAGGCGTTCGAGACGGGCGGCGGCGTCCCCCACGATACTGAGGTCGTAGGAATCGAGGCGGGTCTCCGCCCGGAGACGATCCTGCATCCAGGGGGCGAGGGAATGGCGGGCACCGAATTCAGTGATGATACGGTCGGCTTCGTCGATACGGTCCTGACCGCCGAGAGCACGGAGCAAGGGATCGAGGACGTGGAGGTCGTCCTCGGGATCGCAGGCTCGCGGGATAAGGATATCCGTGGCCGCACGGTTACGTGTGACGATGGCGCACAGGGCCGACCATAGGAGTTTGGCATCGGCCGACGGAGACGCGACTTGCACGCCTTGCGCCGCGAGGCTGCCGACGTGCCGTTCCTCACCCAACGCCAGTTCGTGCCAGGCTTGCTTCTCGTTCTCGCGATATGGATTTCGCGCAATGTCGCTGGGCCAAAATTCACCTACATGTTGGCGAACGCTGCCAGCACCATGCACCCAATTACTGATTACTGCGTATGCAACAATCGTATCCATGGAATTTCTGCCAGGAAAATCGTATTGCTTCATGTGAAGCTGGTGATCGAGCGCCCACAACTCATTACTCGCGCGGACGTGCTCACCCTGCTCCATCGCCGTGAGGACTCCGGCAAGCGCGGTGCGCGCGGTCCCGTCGATCTTCGAAGCGCCCAGTACGAGATCCCGAAATAACCACCGCGTGACATTGAGATGACGACGCCGCGGTGATGGTACAGGCCCCCGCATTCGACCATCCCACCAGTAGTCGGCAATGGGGTCGAGCGGGGCCATGGCGGCGGCTCGACCGTGAGCGCAGACCAAAAGTCCGCACGCAACCAAGGTCTCGAACATATGGACCACGGCCGATGCTGAGCCGGGCCACGAGAAGAGCGCGTCCACGTTCTCGAAAGTCAAATAGTTAAAATCGGCACTTTTGGCGGTATAAAGAATAAGCCATCCGAGGGCCTCGATGCCGAATTCATCGGACAATCGAAGCTCTCTACCAGCGGTAAGAATGGTCGTGATCGCTCCACAGCGCACCGTCGCGCCCCGGAGTCCTGGGGTATTTCCGAGAAGATGAATCGCTCGCAGTCCAACCGTATCGAACGGCGAGACCACGACGCCCGGACCGAAATGCACCCAGGACCCTGCATCGACGGGCACCGCCACGTGTCCGCCGTCTACCGAATAGTGCTCTACGAGGTCACTCCCGTGCGCTGCGTGTACGCGCAGGAGATCGGGCCACACGGACACAGCATCCACAAAAATGCTGTAATCGTGTGGCCCTGGAATGGACCGCGTGTACCGGCACTTCGTCAGCGTGAGCTTCCTCCGCAGCTCCCGCGTACCCTCCTCGGGCTGAAGCGAGAGTTCGATCACCACATCCACGACAAACGCCGCCCATGCCGCTACCCCCGCCGCCTGCTCCTCCACCAAGACAACCGAAACCCCCTCGTTTTCGAGCGACTGCACGAATGCAACCAGATCCGACCGCAGGCTCTTCTCCTCCTCTCCCGCATCCGGCAGCGTCAACGCGTCGATGACCACCGCTCGCACCGGAAGCGGTGGCCTCAGCTCCCCCTCCTTCTCTGGATGCAAGAGCCCCCATACGGCATCGATCGCGCTCTTCTTCCGCTCAACGCTCGTGAGCACCGGCTTTCCATCACGCACGACGGATAGGTGCTCCACCACCACGTCCCCAGCCTTCGCTCCCTCCGTTCCCGGCCAAACGTCGACCGACTCTTCCGTGAGCCCGATCAACGTCGCCTTGTACGCGATCTCGGCCGGCGAGAACTCGGTCGTCAGGTACAGAACAAGCCCCCCACCCGCCTTCGCGATCGCATGCGCGAGCGCCATGGCCAGCGTGGTTTTCCCGGCGCCTGCGCCCCCGCGCACCAGGATCGACGTCGTCCCGTGCTCGTCCTCCCCTTTCACCACGAGCGGCAGGCCCGAGGGCGTGAAGAGGTATTCGAAGTGAGAAATAGGGAACTCGTTGAGCCGCTTCGCCTTCATGCAGCCGCCTTCGATGGCCGACGAATTCCTTGGAGTCCGGCCAGCATTGCCCTCCCATTCTGCTGGTGGATGGCCTGGGCGAACCTCGGTCGCACATGAGATTCCGACGCCCTCTCGCCGCACTCACGCTCGATCGCCCCCCGCTTCTCCCTCACCTCCGCCTCGAACGTCGCCCCCCGCGACCTCCTCGCCATGGCGAGATACCCCTCCGCCCGCTCGTGATTCCCAGACCGCTCATGCGCAAGCGAAAGCATCGCCAGCATCTCCGGGCTCATCGCCCGCTCCAGCACGAACGCCCGCGTCGCCGCCGTGAGCGCACGCTCCCATTGACCCTCGCGCGCCCACGACCGCGCCACGTCTGCCGCCTTCCTCGCCCACCCATCGCGGAAACCGTTTGCCTCCGGCTCCCGCACCACGCAAAGGAAGCTGCCATCCGCGCCGACTTCCTTGTCGTGCACGAGCCCCCCGGCCATTCGAAGCTCTTCAAGCGCAGCCTCCCGCCCCTCGAAGCTCGGCCGGAGCACCCATAACGCCGCCCCCGCCGCTGCCTTCATCGGCCCCAATCGAATGGCCTGCTCCGACCGCACGAGCGCGTCCCATTCCTCTTGCCCGAGCGCCTTCCCCTCCACCTCGTCCGAGCCCACGTAGGCACGTACCTGCAGGTAATTCCCAGGGCTCACGACCGATTCCAGCACCAGCGGCGCTCGATCGAACGCTGCCTTCCCACGTGGCGCCGCCATCGCCCCGACGATCCTCGCCTCTGCGACCTTCATACTTTCTCCGCCACAATCCGCGCCTCGATGCCTTCCGCGATGCTCTCCAGGACCTCGTTCTCCGCCGCAGCCACGCGCGCGAACCCGAGCAGATCGTCCGGAAGCTCCTCGAGGAGCGCAGCACGCGCCACGACCATCTCCTCGATCGTGGCGCCGCCGCGCCCGAATGCCACGTTCGCGTGAACCTGAGCTTCGATCGTCCACGCGCGCCGATCCTCGCTCGTGCTCATGAGCGCATGGTAAACCGGGAACTCGGGCAAGCTCGTCTGCCCGTGGCGCACGTAATCCATCGGATCCCGGAAATGCCCGGCGAGGTACGGTCCCACAAACGAAAGCGCCTCCTGCCCCTGGCCAAGGTGCTCCCCGAGGAACCGCTGCTTCGCCTCC
>JANMGF010000414.1:0-11047 GCA_031374535.1 Polyangium sp. (in: bacteria) | reverse complement strand
CGTGGACGGCGCCATCAGCGAGGTCCTCTACAAGGAAGCCTTCCGCGAGCACGGCTATGGGCACCCGACGATCGGGTGGATGGAAGACATCCTGGGCTTCACGACCGAAGATTGCGTGGCCTTCTACCGGACGTATTACGCGCCGAACAACGCGGCGATGGTGATCGTCGGCGACGTCGACATCGGGCAGGTGCTCCGGCTCGTGCAGGACAACTACGGAGGCCTGCCGTCCTCGGTCCTGCCCGTGGAAGACGTGCGCCCCGAGCCGCCGCAGATCGAGGAGCGCAGGATCCGCATCAGCAAGCCGACGCCGACGCACAAGATCGCGATCGGCTACAAGTCGCCCGCGCTCGGTGATTTCGATCATCCGCCGCTCGTGCTGCTGAACGAGATCCTGCTCGGAGGTCGCTCCTCGCGGGTGCATCGCGCGCTCATCCAGGAGCAGGAGATCGCCACCGACGTGCGCGGCTGGGTGGGCGCGTTCCGCGATCCGTCGATGTACGACGTGTTCGTGTCGGCGCGGGGAGAACGCACGGCGGAGGAGCTTTGCACCGCGCTCGACGTGCTCCTCGATCGCGTGCGCGCCGAGCCGGTCACCGAAGAGGAGCTCGAGAAGGCGAAGGCGCGCATCGAGCTCGCTGTCCTGCAGGGCCTCGAGACCGTGAGCGGCAAGGCGGAGCAGATCGGGTTCTACGAGATCGTGCTCGGCGATCCGGCCGCGTTGTTCGAGCGGCTCTCGACGTACCGCAGGGTCACCGTGGGCGATCTCCTCCGCGTGGCGCGACGGTACCTCGGTCGCTCGTCGAGGACCGTGATCGAGGTCGCGCCGGACGGGTCGATGGATGGCGACGAGGATGACGACGAAACGGACGGCGAGGAGAGCGCAGAGGAGGTGTCGTCGTGATGCGCGTCATCGTCGAGCCGAGCCCCGCGTTGCCTCTGGTGAGCGTCGTCGTAGCGTTCCGGTCGGGCTCCGCGCACGACCCCGTCGGCCGTGAAGGTCTCGGGCGGATCACGGCCCGCATGTTGCGCCGCGGTGCTGCGGGATGGAGCTCGGAGAAGATCGAGCAGACGATCGATCTGCTCGGCGGCGAGTTCGGCGCGGATGTCTCGGTCAGCTCGAGCTCGGTGCACTTCGAGGTGATCCGGCGGTCGCTCGATCCGTTCGTGGATCTCGTGGCGACGCTGATCGCGCGGCCCACGTTCGACGAGGACGAGCTCGCTCGGCTGAAGCGTGAGGCCGAGGCAGAGCTCGTCGAGGCGCGCGACAGCGACGGCACCTTGTGCGCCCGCGCCTTCCGCAGGACGTTGTTCGCCGGCCATCCCTACGGGCGCCGCGTCGCCGGCAACATCGCCGCCTTGCGTGGCATCGACCGCGCTGCCGTGACCTCGTTTTACGAGGCGCACTTCACGCGGGAGAACGCGATCGTCACGATCTCGGGGGACGTCGACGCGGAGGAGGGGCACGCGATCGCCGAGCGCCTGCTCGCGGGCCTTCCGGCCGGTGCGAGCGTTCCGGATCCCGTTACGCCGCCGTTTTGCAGGCCCGGTCGGCGGCTCGTCTTCGTCGACAAGCCCGAGCGAACGCAGACCCAGATGATCGTGGGGGGGCTCGGGACACACCCGAACGACCCGGATCACGTCGCGTTGCTGGTGGCCAACACGGCGTTCGGAGGGACGTTCACGTCGCGGCTCATGAACGAGGTGCGGTCGAAGCGCGGCTGGTCGTACGGGGCGTCCTCGCGCGTCGGCTTCGATCGGCAGCGAGACGCGTTCACGATGTGGACCGCGCCGAAGGCCTCGGACGCGGCGGCATGCCTCGCGTTGAAGATCGAGCTCCTGCACGCGCTTCGCAAGGAGGGGATCACGCGGGACGAGCTCTCGTTCGTGAAGAAGTACCTCGTGCGGTCTCACGCCTTCGAGGTGGATACGGCGAGGAAACGGGCCTACCAGAAGCTCGAGGCCACGCTTTACGATCTGCCAGAGGGGTACCACGAGCGCCAGCTCGAGCGGATCGAGGCCGTCAGCCTGGAGGAGGCGAACGCCGCGATTCGAGAGCGTTTGTCCGAGGACGACCTCGTCATCTCCGTCGTGGGAACGTTCCCGCAGATCGGCGAGGCCGTCGCGAAGGCCGTCCCGCGGCTCGCCGAGACCCAGGTCGATCCGTTCGATCTCGAGTGAGACGCTTGCGCCGCGTTCGTGCCGGCGTCCGCGGGTGTCACGGGGGGAAGAGGAACAGCGGGAAGGGCAGATCCGGCGACACGTTGCGCGGGCGCATGAACGCCTTCTTGCTCAAGCGCGGGCGTCCGCGCGAGGGACGACCGTAGGCGAGGAGCACTTCGCGCACGCGCAGCAGGTCCGTGTCTCGCAGGCGGCGCGGAGGGGACACGGCGAGGCACGACGCGGCGAGCGCGCGCCCTCGTCGCAGAGCTTCCTCGCGCGCGAGCTTCAACCGCGCGTAACCGGTCTTGGGCGGGATCCCGAGCGCCTCGGTGATGTCCGCCATCGGTCGCTCCTCGAGGTCGTGCATGACGAGGATCTCGCGCAGCTTCGGTCGCATGCGCCCGATGAGCTGACGGGCCAGCGCTTGCTCCTCGCCGGCCACGATCGCCGCTTCGGCCTCGAGCGCGTTGCTCGCCGGTTCAGGAGGGTCCTCGCCCGAGAGCGGCTCCATGCGGTGCCTCGCGAGCTTGCGGTAGTTCGTCGCCAGCTGCATCGCGATGACGAACAACCACGGGCGGGCCGAGCGCGCCGCGTCGAGATCCTCGATCCGTCGCAAGGCGACCGCGAAGACCTCTTGCGCGATGTCGTCTGCGTCGCGCGCAGGCACCCCATAACGCTCGACGGTGCGCAACACGAATTGCCATTCACGCGTATAGAGCTGCTCGAATACCTCGGGAGGCACGGGCAAGCCCCTGGAAGCGGCCTGCTCCGCGGTGGGATAAAGAACGGGGACGCAGGCGGGATCGTGGGGGACGACGTCGGGGGACGGCGGAGGAAGGTAGTCCGGGCGATACGTCGACGGGGACGTCGGCGGGGACATGGCCTTGGACATGGCCTTGGGCATGGCCTTGGGCATGGCCTTGGATACAGAGGCGCGGCGCGTGCCCTTCGTACGGGTTTCGCCGGACGAAGCTGCGGGAGGAGAACGTTCCTCGCTTGCGCCGCGCTTTCGCTCGTCGGTCCTTTTCATGGTTCACCGCCCCGGAGGCGCGCGCCGCGAACGTCACGTCGGCGCCGCCTCTCGAACGGTTTGTCCTGCATGTCGCAGGGAGCGTCAATGGTCGATTGATCGTGGCGTCTCGACGGACGCCGATGCTCCGCGAAGGGTGTGCATGACCGCGCGTGGTGTCTCGGAAGTGCGTGCTCACGCGCCTGCAGCGACGGGCTCTCCCTCGGCCTCGGTGGCGAGCATCCACAAGATGGCCATCCGCACGGCGACGCCCGCTTCCACTTGATCGAGAATGACGCTGCGTGAGCCATCCGCCACGGCTGGGTCGATCTCCACTCCCCGGTTCATCGGCCCGGGGTGCATCACGATCGCGTCGGGAGCGGCGAGCGCGAGCCGCGCCTCGTTGAGGCCGAACTTCCGGCTGTACTCGCGTGTGCTCGGCAGGAACGTCCCTGCGAGGCGCTCGCGTTGAACGCGGAGCATCATCACCACGTCGGCCCCTTCGAGCGCGGGTTCGAGGCGGTCGTGCACCTCCACGCCGAGCGTCTCGGCCGCGACCGGCAGGAGCGTGCGAGGGCCCGCGAGCCGGACCTTGGCGCCCATCTTCCGCAGGAGATGCACGTTCGATCGCGCGACGCGGCTGTGCAGCACGTCCCCGCAGATCGCCACGACGAGCCCCTCGAGCCGACCCTTGGCGCGTCGGATCGTGAACGCGTCGAGGAGTGCTTGCGTGGGGTGCTCGTGCGTCCCGTCCCCGGCGTTGACGACGGCAGCCTTCGTGCGTGCTGCGACGTAGTGCGGAGCGCCCGACGCTTGATGCCGGATGACGAGGACGTCGGGGCACATCGCTTCGAGGTTCTTCACCGTGTCGAGGAGCGTCTCGCCCTTCACTGCGCTCGACGTCGACACGCTGATGTTGATGACGTCCGCCGAGAGCCGCTTGCCCGCGAGCTCGAACGACGTCCGCGTGCGCGTGGAAGGCTCGTAGAAGAGGTTGATCACCGTCTTGCCGCGGAGCGTGGGCACCTTCCGGACGCTGCGGCGCGAGACGTCGAAGAAGCTCTCTGCGGCTTCCAGGATGGAGAGGATCTCGGCCTTCTCCAGGGCCTCGATCCCGAGCAGGTGGCGGTGCGGATATCTCGCGCGTGGTGTCGTCACGTTCCCTCCTGGATCGACGGCCCCTCGAGGGTCGCCCATGCCCCGTCGTCCTTCTGTGTGACCTCGATCCTGCGACCAGGAGCGAGCTCCACGCGGCGCACGGTGTAGTCCGGGTGGATGGGCAACTCGCGGCCGCCGCGGTCGACGAGCACGCAGAGCTCGATGCGCCGCGGGCGACCGTAGTCGAGCACCGCGTCGAGCGCCGCGCGGATCGTGCGACCCGTGTAGATCACGTCGTCGACGAGCACGACGCGTTTGCCGCGCACCTCGAAGGGGATGCGGCTCGGGCCGATCTTGGGGCTCGGCAGCGCGGTCGCCGCGTCGTCGCGGTAGAGCGTGATGTCGAGGGAGCCCGTGGGCGGCGCTTCGCCTTCGAGCTCGCGGAGGAGCGCGGCGAGCCTCTCGGCGAGGGGCTCTCCGCCGCGCCGAATGCCGACCAGCGCGAGGTCACGAACGCCGCCGTGCTCGGCGATCTCGCCGGCGACGCGGCGCAGACCTCGGGCGACCGCGACCGGATCGAGGAGGACTTCGGACATGGCGGGGACGAGCTACCACAAGGCGGGTGCGGTGTCCCCAGGGCGCGGGTGGGAGGGCCCCGTCAATCGGGTTGGTGGATGATTTTCTGGGTCGGTTCCACGAAGTAAAACCGACCGTAGCCGGTGCGCTGGAAGGTGATCGCGCCGAACGCGTTGACGAGGACGGAGACCAGGGCAAACGCCCAGAAGAAGCCGCCGAGGCGCCTCCTGCCGAGCGCGAGCAGGGCGAAGAGGAACACGGCGAAGTCGTTGGAGAAGCGGTAGCCGAACTGGATCCAGCCGCTGTTCTGGTAAAGCAAGCTCGGCAGCGCGACGAACGCGGCGGTCATCGCGACGGCCCAGAACGGAGCCGGCGTGCGTCGCGGCCAGAGCATCCATGCGTAGATGGGCGTCGTGATCCAGAGCGCGAGGCCGTGCCCGTTGATCTGGAACGGGACGCCGGAGACGCCCACGAAGGGCAGGGACGTCAGGATCACGGCGAGGTTTCGGCCGAGGTAGTGGTACGAGAAGAGCCCCCATCGCTCGATGCGCGGCTGCCACCGGATCGCGAGCAGCCGGTGGCCGAACTCGAAGGGATCGCCGAAACGCGCGGCGTTGTACCAGAGCAGGATGCCGAGCAGCGCCGCGGCAGGCACACCGAAGAGCGCGAGTCTTCGCGAAAGCGATCGCATGTCCACGTCTGCGAGGCGTGGTCGTCCGTCCTCTCCTCCACGCGTGCTCGCCCGCAGCGCCTCGTACAGAAACAACGGGAAAGCGAAGCCGAGCGGCGTACGCGTGGCGAACCCGAGGCCAAGCGCGAGCCCTGCGAGCACCGGGTGCGCGGCGCCGACGGACGCGAAGAGGTAGAGCGCTGCGAGGGCGGCGCCGACGACGTGCGCGGCGAACCAGACCGTGCCTTGCACCGCGGAGAACCAGTACACGGTGCCGAAGGCGAAGAGCAGCGACAGCGCCACGTTTTCCCGCTCCGAGCGGCCCGTCCTGCCCGCGCGGGCCAGCGCGTCGAGGGCGAGGTAGAGCAGCGCCGGGGCGAGGCCCGCGAGGCTCGCGAAGATCTGCCCGTCCCGGACGCGCTCGGCGCTGCCGGCGAGCTTGACCGCGGGGAGCAGGAGGACCGCGGGGAAGGGCGGAAAGCTCACGTGGTGCTTGCCCTCCCACACGGCGAAATCGTTGTTGCCCGTGTACGCGGGCGGAGGGCCGCCGAGGTCGAGGCGGCCGTGCAGCCACGCCTCGGCGAGCAAGGCGAAGTGGTTGTACGGCGTGTGCGTCGTGAGCCGCTCGCGCGCCGTCGTACCGAGACACACGACCGTGACCAGCGTGTAGATGGCGGCGGCGACGAGCCATGTTCGCGATCTGCCGCCAGGTCGTTCGAGGGCGCGGTCCATGCGTACGGGGCGCACCCTACCATGACCGATGCGGATCGAAGACGTGCCGGGCCGCTTGCGAGCACCCCGAGCCTGCGCTAGTTGCTCCCGCCTCGCGTGGTCGCGGCGAACGTCGCGGCTGCTCGACCTCGCTCTTGCCGAAGGATTCGATCATGCCGCTCTTCGCCATCCCCGCTGCCGATCTCGACGCCTCCGGGCGCTCGCTCGCGGCGGACCTGCCCGTCGCGTGGCTCGACGAGCAGCTTGGTGACTGCGACATGCACGGCGTCGAGCCGGGCCACATTTCTCTCCGGCTCTCTCGCTCCGGCACCGACGTCGTCGTGCACGGGCGCGTCCACGCCGTCGTGGAGGTGCCGTGCGGTCGTTGCGTCGATCCGACGAAGGTCGATGTCGACGCGGAGATGTCGCTCCTCCTCAAGCCGGCGGCGCCTGCGATGCTCGCGCAGAAGGCGAACGAGAAGCGCGCGGCGGCCCAGGCGAAGAAGTCTGCGGGGGGCGGCAAGGGCAAAACAAAGGACGAAGGCGGCGTGTCCGTGGGTGCCGCGGCTAGCGCGAAAGCCGCGACGGGCAAGCGGGCGCCGAAGGAAAAGGAGCCGCCGGAGTACGAGTTCGCCTCCGAAGATGCCGAGGTCGACGTCTACGACGGCGATACGGTCGTGCTCGATGGGTTCATCCGCGAGGCGATTCTGCTCGAGATGCCCATCTTCCCCTTGTGCTCCGAGGCGTGTCCGGGTATCCGTCCCGCCTCCCTCGAAGCCGTCAAGGGTGGCGCTCCGCCGCCCATCGACCCCAGGCTCGCGCCTCTCGGCGCCTTGCGCGCCGCGCTCTCCAAGACGGCGAGCGGCCCACGCGAGCCGAATGATGATCAAGGGGGCGCGTCCGGCAACGCCGACGCACCCCAGCAGAAGAAGACGAAGAAGGAGTAGCCCGTGGCCGTCCCGAAGAGGAAAACCACCCCGAGCAAGCGCGACATGCGACGCGCGAACCACGACAAGGTCACCCCGGTGCAGGTTATCGCCTGCCAGAACTGCGGGGAGGCGATGCTTCCGCACCGCGCGTGCGGCGCGTGTGGTTTCTACAAGGGTCGCAAGGCGAAGCCGGTCAAGGCGACGACCACCTGAGTCCCCTGCCGTTGGTTCGCATGCCCGCTAGCGCAGCTCCAGCATGGAGCTCGCGCCCTCGGGCAGCAAACATGTGCGTGGACCTCGACGCTCCGCGATGAAGCCTATCGCGGGTGTTCATCTATAGGTCCATCGCTTATCACGCGCCCCGGCGGCGCCCTGCTACCTTGTACCCATGAGCGCGCTCCCTACACCGAAGAGTCGCATCCTCGGGACTGGTCACTACGTCCCGGAGAAGGTCCTCGGCAACGTCGACCTCGAGCGGATGGTCGACACGTCCGACGCCTGGATCGCGGAGCGCACCGGCATCCGACGCCGGCACGTCGCGGCCGACAACGAGGTCACGAGTGACATGGCGGCGGCCGCCGCGCGCAACGCTCTCGAGTCGGCGGGCCTCAACGCCGCCGACATCGACATGATCATCGTCGGGACGATCAGCGGCGACAGCCCCATGCCCGCGTGCGCCGTGCACGTGCAGCAGAAGCTCGGCGCCGACAACATCCCCGCCTTCGACGTGTCGGCCGCGTGTGCCGGGTTCATCTACGGCATGACGATCGCCGACCAGTTCATCGCCACCGGCGCCGCGCGTTGTGTCCTCGTGGTCGGCGTCGAGCTCCTTTCGAGGCTGCTCGATTGGCAAGACCGCACGACGTGTGTGCTCTTCGGCGACGGCGCGGGCGCGGTCGTGCTTGGCCCTGCCGAGGGAGACGGTCGTGGCTTGCTCGCCACGCGTATCTTCACCGACGGCTCGCTCGCGCATGCGCTCACGATCCCCGGCGGAGGCTCGGCCGAGCCGCTCACCGAGGAGAGCATCATGAAGAAACGCAACAAGGTGCACATGATGGGGCAGGAGATCTTCCGGACCGCCATCAAGAACCTGACGAGCGCATCGACCGCGGTGCTCAAAGCCTCGGGCCTCACGAGCGCGGACCTCGACTGGGTCGTCGCCCATCAGGCGAACCTTCGCATCATCACGCAGGTCGCCGACCGGCTGAACTTCCCCATGGAGAAGTTCGTCATCAACATCCAGGAGTACGGCAACACCTCGAGCGCCTCGATCCCCATCGCGCTCGACGAGGCCGTGCGCGACGGGCGCATCAAGAGCGGGCAGAACGTCCTCATGTGCGCCCTCGGCGCGGGGATCTCGTGGGGCGCCGCTCTCGTCCGGATGTGACGGCTGGGCGCTTTCCGCGCGCTCTGCGGCCGATCCTTTGACCCACAACTTTTTTCTGCGCCGTAGCCTCTCGGGAGTCCGCGTCGATGCAGCGAAGCACGAAGGTCGCCTGGTTGTTCCCCGGTCAAGGCTCTCAGATCGTCGGCATGGGCAAGGAGCTCGCTGCGGCGTCGGAGGCGGCGCGGCGCACCTTTGAACGCGCGGACGCGGCGCTTGGTGAGCCTCTCTCCCAGCTCTGCTTCGAGGGGCCGATGGCGGAGCTCACGCTCACCACGAACACGCAGCCCGCGATCGTCGCGACGAGCGCGGCCATCGTGGCAGCGCTGCGCGAGCGCCATCCGGATCTCGCGCCGCCCATGTTCGCGGCCGGCCACTCGCTCGGTGAGTACAGCGCGCTCGCGGCGGCCGGCGCGATCGCGCTCGAGGACGCCGTGCGCCTCTGCCGCCTGCGTGGCGCGGCAATGCAAACGGCCGTGCCGGCGGGCGAAGGCGCGATGTCGGCCATCATGGGGCTCGACGAGGAAGGCATCGTGGCGCTCTGCAAGGATGCAGCCGAGGGGGAGATCGTCTCGCCCGCGAACTACAACGCGCCGGGGCAGGTGGTGATCGCGGGGCATGCCTCCGCGGTCGCGCGGGCCGGCGCCCTCGTCGCCAAGCGCGGCGGCAAGGCCATTGCGCTCAAGGTGAGCGCGCCCTTCCACTGCGCGCTCATGCAGAGCGCCCGCGATGCGCTCGCACCGGCGCTCGATCGGGTCGTGATGCGCCCGCTCGCTTTCCCGGTGATCGGGAACGTCGACGCATCCCCCAACGAGGATCCCGCGCGCGTCGCGGAGCTCTTGCTGCGGCAGATCGACGGCGCAGTCCTCTGGTCCGCTTCGGTCGAGCGCATGGCGGCCGAGGGCGTGACGCATGCGCTCGAGCTCGGGCCTGGCAAGGTGCTCGCTGGGCTCATGAAGCGAATCGTGAAATCGATCAAGGTGCTGAGCGTCTCGGATCCCGCGGGGATCGACGCGGTGCCTGCGTTCCTGGAGGCATGAGCGATGTTCGGGCTGAGCGGCAAGATCGCGCTGGTGACGGGCGCTTCACGGGGAATCGGTCGCGCCACGGCGGAGGCGCTCGCGTCGCAAGGCGCGCTGGTGATCGTCAACTACGTGCGTGGCGAGGAGGAGGCGCGTCGCGTCGTGCAGGCCATCGAGGAGCGCGGCGGCAAGGCCGAGACGCTCGGCTTCGATGTCGCGGACATGCAGGCGACGGAGGACGCGATCGCCGCGCTGGCCAAGCGCCTCGGCCGGCTCGATATCCTCGTGGCGAACGCCGGCATCGCCGCCGACAACCTCGTCCTGCGCGTGAAGGAAGAGGAGATCGATCGCGTCCTTGCGGTCAACGTGAAGGGATCGATCGCGTGCGCGCGCGCGGCGCTCCGGCCCATGATGCGCGCCCGGTCGGGCCGCATCGTGTTTCTGTCGAGCATCGTCGGCGAGATGGGCAACGCTGGGCAGGCGGTCTACGCCGCGTCGAAGGCTGCCTTGCTTGGCCTGTCGAAGACGCTCGCGCGCGAGTACGCCTCGCGTAACATCACCGTGAACGCCGTCGCGCCTGGCTTCATCGACACCGACATGACCTCGTCGCTCGGCGCCGAGGTGAAGGACGGCATGCTCAAGACGATCCCCCTCGGCCGCACGGGTAGGCCCGAGGAGGTTGCCGCCGCCGTGGTCTTCCTTTGCTCCGGCGCCGCCTCGTACATCACGGGCGAGACGATCCGGGTCAACGGCGGCATGTACATGTAAAAAGCGTTTCGCACGCAACGAATCTGATGCAAAGGTTCCCCCGATAGAGTAGGAGGGGACCGCTTTTTCCCTGGAGGACGCCATGGCGGAAGGTCGCGACATCTCGGCCGAGGTCAAAAAGATCATCAAGGAACAGCTCGACGTCGACGAGAAGGACATCAAGCCCGAGTCGTCGTTCATCGACGACCTGGGCGCCGATTCCCTCGGCCTCGTGGAGCTCGTGCTCGCCTTCGAGGAGGCGTTCGAGATCGACATCCCGGACGAGGACACGGAGAAGATCCGGTCGGTTCAGGACGCGATCGAGTACATCAACGCGCACACCAAGAAGTAGCGCCGAAGTAGCGCTGGCGATGGGCGGATCCCCGTTCCATCCTGGGCGAGCGAGTATGGAACGCGTCGTCATCACCGGCATCGGCCTCGTGACTCCGAACGGTATCGGCACCGCGGAGACGTGGCGCTCCGTGCTCGCAGCCGAGTCCGGGATCGGGCCCATCACCCTCTTCGATGCGTCATTGTACTCGACGCGTATCGCAGGCGAGGTGAAGGGCTTCGTCGCGGAGAACTTCGTCCCCAAGAGGAAGCTCCGCGAGATGGGCCGCTTCGCCCATCTCTCGATCGCCGCCTCGGGGCTTTGCCTCGAGGACGCGAAGATCGAGCTCACCGACGAGGACCGCGAGACGTGCGGCACGTTCATCGGTGTCGGCCTCGGCGGGCTCG
>JANMGF010000395.1:0-3596 GCA_031374535.1 Polyangium sp. (in: bacteria) | reverse complement strand
ACGGTTCGTGCCGCATTACCGCGCGGTGGACATGGCGAGCGACAACCGGCTGCCGCCCTTCACGTCGGTGGAGAGCGCGCATTCGTTCGTGCTGCCGGAGGGTTGTCCGGGCGGGACGGTGACGGCGACGGCGGTGTATCGACCAGTGCCGGTGGGAATGGCGAAAGAGCGGGGGTGGGAGGCGCGGGATTGGGTGGTGGCGGTGCGGAAGGAGATGGTGGGGCTCGTTCGGTAAGCACCCCGTCCCGACGCACCACCAAAAACGAAAGAGCCCGCTTTCGCAGGCTCTCCCGGGCCCCATCGGCCCCTCCCCCTCCGAAAACCAGGACTCCCCTCGCCTCATCCCTCCCCGATGATGACCTCGGCGAAGAGCTCACCGCCCCATCGCCAGAATGCCACGGTACGACTGAACAACAGGACCACTTCGAGGCCCAGACCGCTGTCGAATTCGACACGCCAACGGCCGGGGTCGATTTCGAGGATGCGCACGCCGAAGGGCAGTGCAACCCATGGGCCACGACGCCACGTCGCACCGCGCGGATTCCGACGTCCCCCACACGCCCTCCACACGTCCCGGGCAAACCATGGACTTCCCGATGCGCGACCCTTGCACGGGCAAAGCGCCGCCGCCCGGCATCACCCGGGGACGGTCCCGCCCTTCGACCTCATTGCAGGACGAGCGCCCGGGTCACGACGCGCCGAACGGCCTCCGTGACCCCCAGACGGCCGAATTCGTCCACACGCGCGAGGATCACGTCCCGGCCATTGGCGGACGTGCACGAGACGTTCACTTGGTCTCTCCCGCCCCACAACGCGCGCCGCCCGGCGTGCGCAGGATCAAGTCGTACTCGCCGAGCGAGAGCTCGCGCGGGATCACCACGGGCCCGTTGTACGCGCCTCGCTCGTCGGTCGAAAGCGAACCCACGACGATGCCCTCGGGCGCCGCCGCGCTCCGCAAGAGCACATCGACGCGCACGTTCGGGCATGAGCTTCCGCCGCTCTTCACCTCACCCTGGAGGACGATCGGCAGGCCTCGACGCACGTCACGACCGACGTCGCTCACGGTGAACTCCGCAGGCGACGCGTCCGGATCGACAGGCGGCGCGGCGCTCGGTGCGGTGGTGGGCGCGCTCGAAGCCGTGGTGCTCGCGGTTGGCGAAGGCGTCTGTCCGTTTTGACCGTTCTGCCCGTTTTGCGCGCCCCCGCTCTGTCCACCGGCGGTGCTGCGCGCGCGGTCGGCCATCTCTTGCCCGGAGTCCTGGCTGCTCTCGGGCCATGCGTAGGGGTCGGGCGGCGGCTGGTGCGGCGGACCCTCGTTCTCGCGCGTCTCCATGTTGAGCGCGGCGCCGCCTAAGTCGATGCGATGCCAGAGGCTACCGTCGAAGGCCTCCACCCACGCATGCGCCTCGTTGACGATCATGCGCGTCGGAAGGCCGATGTTGAGGGCCGTGACGAGGAACGCGAACGAGCGGTGCCGGCAGACGCCTTTCCGCGTGAGCGCGAGGTCGAGGTAGATGTCCTCGCGGCCGCGCGGCGGCTCGTCGGAGGGCTCGAACGAGCGGAAGTAACCGACCATCTTCTCCAGCACGTCGCGCGGGTCCATTGAACGCGAGATGCCGATGGCCTCGGCGACCTGGGCGAAGGCGGCGCGATGCGTGGCAGGCTGCGGAGGCACGAGCCTGTCGAGCTCGTTCCAGCTGACGTACCCGAACGGGCTGCCGAACGTGCTCCGCGAGATACCGAGCTGGACGACGAGGCGCACCTCCTTGCGCTCGCGACCGCGGACGAACCAGTTGTCGGCGCCGTCGCGCACGACCTCGAAACGCGTGTCGGGGTTCGAGCTCAGCCGCAGGAGATGCGCGGCGGGGCCGACGTTGGGGATACGGACGGCCTGATCGGGGATGAGACCGACCGAGAAATCACCGTAAAACGCCTCCTCGCCGGGGCCGAGCGCGCCGCCGATCGGGACAGAGTGGAGGGTCTTGTCACGAACGGCGAGGGTGTAGTCGTCGAGGACGGCGTCGTAGGCGCGCAGCCGCTTGAAGGGCGCGGTGGAGGGCGTGAAGGGGTCCTCGTAGTTCTCGACGTGCGGGCGGCGTGTGTCGCGGTCGGGCTCGTACGTGGACTCGGGGGTGTCGTCGGTGGTGGCGCCGCTGTAGAGGTTCCGCGCGTCGGGCGGCCTGCGTGGATCGGGCGCGGTCGCGATGCCGCTCGGCGTCTTCACCGCGGCGGGCAGATCGCCGTCGAGGGTCGTCGTGTTGAACTCGAGGTTTTCCTTCGGATCGGGCGGAAGGAACTCGTGCAGGACCGAGCTCTGCGCGTCGACCGGGCCGCTCAGGGCGATCGTCGCTGCGAGGAAGAAGGGCGCGACGCGCCAGAGTCGCGAGCGGGCGGGGACAGGAGGCGGGGCCACGCGCATGACGGTCCATCAGTGAACCACGAAGGGCGCGGAAGTTCCACGCGTGGCGCGCGTGATCTCGCTACGGCGCGGAGTACCGAACGATGAGCGAGGAGATCTTCCAGACGCCTCCGACGCGGCGGTACTTTTCCTCGTAGCTGCCGAAGAACACGACGGGTGCGGCGTCGGGCGGGTTGCGCGGGACGGCGTGAATCAGGAAAGACCAGGTGCCCTCCGCGGTGTCGCCCTGGACCGTCAAGATCGGGTTCACGATGTAGTGAGCGCTCCAGCGCGTGCCCGCGGGGAGCACCTCCGTGAAGGCCTGGATGAGCGCGTCGCGGCCCGTGAACGTGCCGAAGAAGCCGTAGTCGGCGACAGCGTCGTCCGTGAAGAGGTCAGCGAGCGTCAAAGCGTTGGCGGGGCTCGGCGAGCCGAGCACGCGGTCGGCGAGGATCGCGTAACGCGCCTTCAGCGTGCGCACTTCTTCGAGGGCTTCGAGGCGCTCGAGACGTGAGGGCGGGTCGTTCGGACCATCGTTCATGCTGGGCATCTCTTGTCCTCCCTTTCCAGTTTCACGGCCGTGGCGTGGTCATTCCCGCGCCCACCGTATTCCGTCCATCGTACCAGAATGACGCCCGCGCGTGGACACGCGTCGCGGTAGAATGAACGGGTTGCAAGGAGCCCGCTCCGCCGCGATGGCCCCAGGTTTCCCCTTCGATTTCTGCCCCGAGCTCGTCTCGCACCACGAGCGCTCCGGTGTCTTCCGGTTCGCCTCGGCAGCAGCCACGCGTGTCGTCGGGCGCGCGCCCGAAGCGCTCGTGGGGACGTCGATCGTGGAGCTCGCCTGCGCGGACGATCGAGCGCAGGTGGCGAAGGCGTGGAGCGCGGCGCTCGAAGCAGGCGAGGCGCGAGGCGTGCGGTTTCGCGTGATGCGCGACGAAAAACGCGTGCACGTCGAGATGAGCCTGCGTGTGGTGACCGAGGGCGAGGCGGCGGGGACGGCGGTGTGCGTGACGCGTGACGTGGAGGACGTGGTGCAAGCCGAGCGTCTGACGCGCGCGCGTTTGGCGGAGGCGGAGCTCGGCAGGGCGCACTGGGAGGAGCTCGTCGCGCAGATCCCCGGCATCGTGTGGCACGCGCCGTTTCGCGAGGATGGAAGCCGCGGCAGCGCCGAGTTCCTGAGCGACTACCTCGAGCG
>JANMGF010000361.1:0-1309 GCA_031374535.1 Polyangium sp. (in: bacteria) | reverse complement strand
AACCAGAAGAAGTGCTGGAAGAGGACGGGGTCACCGCCGAGCGTCGGGTCGAAGATGCCGATGTGGAACGCGCGCTCGAAGATGAGGAGGAGCAGCGTGATACCGAGGACCGGCGTCGCGAGGACCTGGATGATGCTCGTCGCGTAGAGCGACCAGAGGAAGAGCGGCATCCGGTACCAGCCCATCCCCGGCGCCCGCAGCTTGTGCAGCGTGACGATGAAGTTGAGCCCCGTCAGGATGCTCGAGAAGCCCATCACGAAGACGCCGAACGTCGCCGAGATGACCGAGGTCGTCAAAACACCTAACAAATACAACACATAAAACGTCCAGCCGGTGTCCACGCCGCCCGTCACGATCGCCGCGAGCATGAAGATCGCGCCGATCCAGAACAGGTACAAGCTCATGAGATTGAGCTTGGGGAAGGCCACGTCCTTCGCGCCGATCATCAGCGGCAGGAAGAAGTTGCCGAGCGACGCCGGGATCGACGGGATGATGAAGAGGAACACCATCGCTGCACCGTGCAGCGTGAACGCCTGGTTGTACTGCGTGGCGTCCATGATCGTCTTCTTGGCCGTCAAGAGCTCGAGACGGACCAGGAGCGCGAAGATGCCGCCGAGGCCGAAGCCGACAAGCACCGTCACCAGGTACATGATCCCGATGCGCTTGTGGTCGACCGTCGTCAGCCAGGACCAGACACCCGCGGTCTGGTTCAGGTAGTTTTTGCCTCGAACCTCGGGCGCGTGCCCGAGTTCGTCGACCGTAGCCGTGTTTGCCATGATCGAGCCTCCGATTCCCTACTGAACCGTCTTCAGATACGCGATGAGCGCATCGATGTCCGTTTCCTTGAGCAGGCCCTTGTAGGTCGGCATGACGGCCGGATACCCCTGGACCACTTTCTTGTTCGGCTCGAGGATGCTCTCGCGAATGTAGTTCTCGTCGACCTGCACCGACGAGCCATCCGCGATCTGCTCGGTCCGACCGAAGACGCCCTTGAACGTGGGACCCTGGATGCGGGACCCGTCGAGCGAATGACAGGTATTGCAGCTCCGCGTCGCGAAGAGCTTCTTGCCGAGCTCCGCGGGGGGAAGCGGCTTCTCACCGGGCAAAAGGCCGGTCTCCTGCCAGTTGTCGTAATCGGCCTTTTCCATCACCCGGACCTTGGCCGACATGTCCGAATGCCCGACACCGCAATACTCGGTGCACAAGATCAAGACATCGCGCGACTCGACGGCCTCGAACCAGACCGTCGTGTACGTGCCCGGGACGACGTCCTGCTTCACCCGGAACTCGGGCACGCCGAAGCTGTGGA
>JANMGF010000321.1:0-2319 GCA_031374535.1 Polyangium sp. (in: bacteria) | reverse complement strand
AGGTGGGCCAGGGCTTCCCGATCGATACGAAATGGCTCTGCATGGGCCCGTCGGACCGCCCCCGAACGACCGCCCTCGGTCCTCCAAGCCCCCTCCGACCGGTCCCCTCGCACCGCCCCCGCACGTTCGCCGGGGGTCGCCGTGCCCTTCCCGGACCGATCCCGCGCTCGTGCACCCCCTCACCGCGCCCCGTGAGCACCGTTTTCGGTCCTTGAAGGCCGGTCGAACCGCCCGGAGCCCACCAAAACCGGTCCCGGAGGACCGGTCCGACCCCTACTTGCGTCCGTCGGGCTCGGCAGGCGCCTTCGGATCGGCGGGCGAAGCCTCTGCGTTCCGCCGCGAGCCGCGCGCGCTGTAGAGCGAAGGCGCGATCTCATCGAGGTCCCGCTCGCCCCAGGCGAGGTAAGCGGCGCCCCGGCGGCACTGATCGTAGGCCTTGGTGAGCAAGGAAAACGCCCGCACGCGGAGCTTGATCGGATCGCCGGGTTTCTCGCCGGCGCGGGGCAACTCGCGTTCGCCGAGCGCCACCAGGATCTCGGGGCCGATCTCCGTCGCGCGCTCGACCTCGGCCCATTCGACGGCCGTCTTGTTTTCGATCGCGCTCCAATGCTCGGAGAAAAGCGCCGCGAGCGCGACGAGATCGTTCGCGGTATCGAGGTTGCCCTGGCCGCTCCGGATCTCCGAGACGCGTTCTTTCCCGAAGAACTCACGATGCGCGAGCGCCTCCGCGGCGACGAGCAGCGATTCACGCAGAGGAGCCGCCTCCTCCAGGAGCTTCTTGACCGTGTTCTCCGGCCCCGGCGCCGGGAGCGAAAGAAGATGCGTATACCAGGCCGCGAGCGCGTATTTCTTCAGGTTGTCGACGTAGCGGATCGGGTGCTTCGGCAGCTCGGAGAGGAAACGACCCCGCAGCGCCTCGAGGTGCGGCGCCGCGCCGAGGACGATGGCCACGGCGCGCGGAATATCGACGTTGACCGACACGAGCTCGTCTTCGGGCAAACCGTCGACCTCGGCGCGGACCTCGGCGAGGGCGAAGGCCGCGTCGCGGGGAGGGGAGGGTTTGGCGGGGGCGGGCTTTTTTTTGTGGGTGGGCATGGGCGTGATGGCTCCTCTCGCTGAAGTAGATCGGCTGGTGCGGGGGCACAAGAGCGGCTCGACTCGTGGTGTCGAGGGAGAGGTGGAATTGGATCGGGTGGAGCTTGGCATGCTAGAGCGTTACGTATGATCACGGACCAGCAGAGGGCCGCTTTCGCCAAGGTGTCCAGGTGGCCCGTGGAGGTGGCTGCCGACTACTTCGACATCTCTCCTGACGATGTTTGCCGCATCCTCGAGACTCCCGGTGCCACCGAGGTTGATCGGTTCGATCTCGAGAAGAGGCTCGTCCGGGAAGAGCTCATCAGCCTGGATTGGCTGGCACTCTCCTTCGGGGTGCCACGGGATGCACTCGAGCGTGCGATGCGGAATCCGCCTTCGAGCCGTCGGCTGGCGCCGTTCCAGCTCGATACATACAGCTCTGGCGGGCGCTTCCTCCTACCGCTGCGCATCGCCGATGCGTGGGTGAAGGCGTTGCTGCCGAAGCACAAGACCTGGAGTTCACTCGACGGTCGCGCCCGGGATCTTGCCGCGTGCCTCGATGGCCGCGTTCGAGAGTGTGCTGTGTCCAAGCGCTTCGGAGACACGCCTCCGGCCGTCGCCACGTGTCGCTGCATCGTGACGTGGGACGATGTCTCTCGCGCGCATCAGGAGTACCTCGAGAACAGTAAGCCCATCTCGCTCGAGCCGGATCACGTCGGATGGCACGCGCTCTTCGACAAGAAGATCGGCCTGTCGTATCTCTGGCGTAGCGACACGACCAACCTGCGGAGCTACCTGGAACAGCACGGGGAGACATGGCAGGCGGCGTGATCCGCGAGGCCAGCCCGCGGGATTGCTGGAAGTCTCTCACGCGCCAAATCACGGACTACTGGGGACGCCTCGCTGCCGCTGGCAGTGGTCGTGGATTGATCGCCATACAGCCCTCCTTGCGGCCCAGTGCTTCGGAGCGCGAGGGTGAGGTGACCCTCAGCGGAGATGTCGTTCGCAGACACGAGCCGATGGCGACCACCGAGGAAGTTGCGGACCTGTTCGAGCGGACGAAGCGCAACGCGGTGCTCGTGGGCGCACCAACGATGGCTGCGATCACCGGGATCCAGCAAGTTCGTATCGAGGAGGAGGGAAAAGATCGCTTCACGGTGCGGACCAGTTCATACAAATACTGCCTTTTTGTCCGCGCTCCCGGGGCATCTCAACTTCACGCTCCATCATGGTCGGCGATGCGGC
>JANMGF010000315.1:0-5228 GCA_031374535.1 Polyangium sp. (in: bacteria) | reverse complement strand
AAGGAGTTCTCGATTCTCTTCCACGAGGGTGAGCGCGACTCTCGTGACCGGCAGCTCGTCGGCGTCGACATGCTCGTCGACCTCGTCAAGGTCCGCTCGTACGAGTTCGATTACGAGCCCGATTCCGTCACGGATCGCTCGCTCCTCGTGAAGGTCGAGGAGTGCGCCGCGGGGGACCTCACGCAATGCAAACCTGCCACGCGGTTCGGATGGAGCGACGGCGGGTCCCAAGGCGGACTCTCAGCAAGCACGTTATGGCCCCACGTTCCTACCAAAGCCGAGGATCCGCGGTACAACTGGACCCTCGCCGACGTGACCGGTGATGGCCTCCCGGATATCGTCACGTCGACCACGCACCCCGACACGGGCAAGAACCGCTGGTTCGTGTACGCCAACGGCGGAGGGAACTTCAGCGCGCCCGTGGAGTGGGCGAACCTCCCCTATCCGACGGGGTTTCTCGGCGAGTGGATCATCTCTCCTCTCGACTACAATGGTGATGGTCGCATCGACCTCATGATCGATCAACCGATGGGCGCGGGCTGGAACTTCCACCATGTGCTCGTCTCCACGCCGGAGCCCTCGCCCCATTTCGAGCTCGTTGTCACGGACATCATGCGGCGCGGTCATTTCCGCGCATCGGAGTTCACGCCCGAGAGCGCGACCGGCTGGACGCTCGCGGACGTCGACGCGGATGGGATGCTCGATTTCGTGGGGTGCGACGACGAGCGTACTTGGTACGGGGGCACGAATTACGTGGAGGACAATTGCCTCACGGGCGAGGATTGCAAACCGTCGCTTGGACACTGGCGGGCGCACCTGTGGAGGCCGGGCGGATTCGAGGAGAAAGAGCGCCCCATCCCGGCGCTCGACGGCGTCTCCTGCTGGACGATGAAGCGGTTCTTCGGGGCGGTCGACTGGGACGCGGACGGGCAGACGGATCTCGTCACGGTAGGCAAGGACGCGACGTGGTGGGTTCATCGGCTCGATGTACCATCCATGCAATGGGAAAGTCGCTCCACGGATCTTTACCTGGCCAACGCCCTCAACGTGGACGCATGGGACGATCCGGTCGCGAACATGGTCGTCTATCCGCTGACGTACGTGCATGCGTCGAGCATGACCGGCGAATGGGACGCGCTTCGTGTGCTCTTCCCCGATATCAACGCCGACGGGTATCCCGATCTCCTCCATGTCGGCAAGCTCGGCACGGACATCATCCCCTTCGTCTATGCAAACCACGGCCGCGACGGCTTCGGGCTCTTCAAGGCGCTCTACGATCCCCTGCCGGCCGTCGGGGCCAACGCTTTCGGATATTCGCCTTACGCACGGGTATTCGACTGGAACCGTGACGGCCGTGACGATCTGTTCTTGCCGGTGCCCGAGTCCTGCGGTGAGGATACGTGTTACGTCGTTTACGAAAGCGGTAAACTCGGCGAGAAGGCGAAGGTCACGGTCACGCCGATCCCTTTCGAGAACCCGTACGGCGACACTGCGGCGCCCCAGTACATGCTCCGGGCAATCGATCTCGACGGCGACCAGGACACGGATATCGTGGTTCCGCACCACGACGCCCAGATGGTCGCGTACCGGAACCAGGCGCCGCGGGACCTGCTCACGACCCTCACGACGGGACGGAATCCTCTCGATCAAGGTGATCCCGGTTTCCTTCCGGATGTCGAGATCGACTATGGAGACCTCATCGATCGGGGCACGGCCACGTATGCGCCGCGCTCGGATCAAGAGAACGATTGCACGTATCCGCGCGCCTGCGTCGTGGGAGGCTCCCCTGTCGTGTCCTCCTACCGGATGAACAATGGCCGAAACGAGGCCCGAAGGTTCAGCGTGGAGTATCGTGACGGCCGCGTCCACCGGCACGGGCGCGGGTTCCTCGGATTCGGCGAGCGTGTCGTGCGCGACCTCGACACGGGCACGGAGACGCGAGAGCACTTCGACAACGTGACGTTCGATCCTGTGCTGCGCACGTTCCCGTTCGCAGGAATGGCCATCGAGGCCGAGACCCGGATTTTCGCGGCGAAGGAAGAAAGCACGTTTTCCCGCATGGAGCCGGAGGTCATCCCGACCCACGACAGCGCCACCTATTTCGTTACCATGCGGACGACCGAGAAGCGCCGCGAGCAGGACGGAGACCTCCTCGAGCGGACGTGGACCGTCGTCGACGACGTCGACACGTTCGGCAATGTGCTCGCGATGCGGTCGTGGACCGAGGGGGTCGATCTCATGAACGAGACGACCCGCGTCGTGACCAACGATCCCACGCTCTGGCGGATCGGCCTCGTCGAGAAGGAGAAGACGTGCAGCGCGGCCCTCGGCGAGACCCAATGCCGCGAGGTCGAGCAAGCATTCGACCTGCGCGGCGCGGTTTGGCGCAGCACGCGCGCGCCGGAGGACATGGCCGCCCGACGGGTGGTACACTTCGAGCGCGATGCCTTCGGGAACGTCACGCACGTCCAGGCGGACGATGCCTTCGGGCATCACCGGGAGGCGTGCGTGACGTACGAGCCCTCCGGCACGTATCCGTGGGCGATGCGGAACGCCGCGGGGCATACGTCGTACCACGTGTTCGATCCGGGCCTCGGGGCACCTCTTTCGGTGATGGATCCGAACGCGCTCGTGACCAGGTGGCGCGTGGACAAGTTCGGCCGCATGGCCGAGGAGCACGGGCCGGATGGGCTCGTCAGCACCCGGAGCATCACGCGGGCCAAGGATGGCGGGCCGTTCGCGAATCAATGGGCCGTGCATGTCCACGAGGCGACGCCGGGGCATGGAGCGAGCGAGACGGTGCTCGATTCGTTCGGCCGGCCGGTGCGCGAGTGGATGCAGGGGCCGGGCGTGCTCATGTCCGGAATCTCGGCGTTTGGCGTGGGGAAGTGGATCGCCCTGGAGCGGGCGTACGATTTCCTCGGTCGAGCGACGTGGGAGAGCAACCCGCATATCGAGGGAGACAGCCCGGCGGCCGGGATCGGCACGACGCGCGCATACGACAACGCAGGGCGGCTTTTCGCGACGAAGACGCCGTGGGGCGCGGAGTCGACGGTCACGTACGATGATGACCAGGTCATCACGAACGAGACGAGCTCGAATGGCGCCGCCACGTTGTTGACGACGAGCGTGATCCGTGACGCCCTCGGCCGCACCGTCGCGGTCATCGACGCGAAGAAAGGCACGACGACGTATGCCTATGGTCCTTTCGGAGCCGCGCGTACGGTCGTCCTGCCGGACGGGACAACACGGGAGACGATTCACGATGCGTATGGGCGCCTCGTCGCGGAGACGGATCCGGACCGGGGCAAGACGACGTCCCTCTTCGATGGTTTCGATCAGGTCACGGATCTCGTCGACGCGCTGGGGCGGCATTTCAAGCTGGAGCACGATGCTCTTGGCCGGCTGACGCGCCGCGAGCAGGGCGGCGGGGTCTCGACGTACGTGTTCGACATGGCGGACCATGGTATCGGCTTGCCCTCGCGCGTGATCGGCGCGGATGGGCATCGGGTCGAATATGCGTATGATTCGCTCTCGCGGCCTTGGCATACCACGCTCCGGCTCGCGGATGGGCGCGCGTTCGTGGTGTGGCGTAAATACGATCCCTTGGGTCGGCTCTCGAAGATCACGTATCCGGGCGACGTCGGGTTCGACGTCTTCCACGAGTACGACTCGACGGGCACGCTGACAGCGGTTCGCCACGGGGCCACGCGGGATCTCGTCTGGCAGCTCGACATGGTTGACGGCGCGGGGCGCACCGTCATGGAGACGTTCGGAAACGGGGCGCTGACGGAACGCGAGTTCTCACCTCGCAGCGGCGTGCTGGAGAGCATCTTCACCCAGCACGGCACGGACACATTGCAGGGGCTCGTGTATCGGCACGATCTGCGGCTGAACGTCGAGTCGAGGAGGGATACGCGGCAGAAGAAGATCGAGCGGTTCCGGCACGACGAGCTCGATCGGCTCACGTGCAGCCGGGTGGAGACCTGCGATTCCCCCCTGACGTGCCTCGACTGGAGCGGGCCGTGCGCTACGGAGATCGCGTACGGCGCGGCAGGCGATATCACGTTCAAGTCGGACGTCGGGAAGTACACGTACGATCCCGCGCATCCGCACGCGGTCCAGGTAGCAGGGAGCGCGGCGTTCGAGAACGATGCCGTGGGCAATCAGGTAACGCGGCCGGATGTGACGATCGCCTATACGGACTTCGATCTACCGCGGTCGTATGTGCCGACGGCTGGCGGTCCGATCACCACGCTCGAATACGACGGCCGTGGGGCTCGTGTGCTTCGTCGACGTGGGGAGAGAGAGTCGATCTCCTTCGGCGATCTCTACGAGCAGGAGACGGGGCCGGAGGGGATCGTCGACCGGTACTTCGTGAGAAACGGCGAGCGGGTGGTCGCGATCTTCGAGCGGCGCGGCGACGACGAGGCGCGCCGATACGTGCACGTGGATCACCTCGGCTCGGTCGACGTGATCACGGGCGAGGCGGGCCAGGAGGTGGATCGACGGAGCTTCGACGCGTTCGGGGCGCCGCGGGATCCCGCGTGGGGCGGCAATGCCAATGCGTCCGCGGCCACGGGGATGCGACGAGGGTTTACCTGGCACGAGCAGGACGAGGAGGTCGGGCTCGTCAATGCGAAGGGGAGGATCTACGACCCGAGGATCGGGCGGTTTTTGCAGACGGATCCCATCGTGGCGGATGTATTATCCGGGCAGGCGTGGAACCCGTATTCGTACGTGTTCAACAATCCGCTCGCGTATGTGGATCCAAGCGGGTATCAGGCGATCTTGCTGGGTCCTCTTGCCCAGCCTGTATTGCCCGGGGCTGACGGGGTGATCGATGTGATTGTCCGTGGTCCGCCGCGCATGCCGAAGGATCCGGAGGCGCAAACCGGCATCGGGGCGGCATTCCGCGCGCACCTGCCGAGCCCGCCGCCGGCATCTTCTCCGGATGCGCCAGAGCCCGAGCCGAGCTTCAAGGAATTGCCCGCGGTGCAGGCTGGCGGGGGCGTCGTGGCGGGAGCGATCATCGGCACGGTGCCCGGCGGGAGCATTGGGGCGCAAATAGCGATCGATACGGGGGCCTTGCCGAAGGGAACGCGGGAGGCGCGGATTGGCAAGGCGGTCGGGGAGATCGGTGCGGGCCTCGTGCAGATGGTGGTCGGGGCGGGTGGGTCGTTGGTGGGAGGAGGGCTGAGCGGGACGGGTGGAGGGGCGCTCGTGGG
>JANMGF010000285.1:0-6318 GCA_031374535.1 Polyangium sp. (in: bacteria) | reverse complement strand
CATCCAGGTTCGTAGCGGCGATCGCGACGGCGACGGCATCCTCGACGCCGAGGACAAGTGCCCCGAGAAGGCCGAGGACAAGGACGGCTGGGAGGACAGCGACGGTTGCCCCGAGGACGACAACGACATGGACGGCATCCCCGACGTGCGGGACACGTGCATGAACGTCGCCGAGGACAAGGACAACTGGAAGGACGAGGACGGCTGCCCCGAAGACGACAACGACGCCGACGGCAAACCCGACGCCGAAGACAAGTGCCCGAACGAGCCCGAGACGTACAACGGCAAGGAGGACGAGGACGGTTGTCCCGACAAGGGCAGCGTCATCTTGCAGGACAACAACGTCCTCATCCTCGACAAGATCCTCTTCAAGACCGGCAGCGCCGACATCCTCGCGCAGTCGTTCCCGATCGTGGACGCCGTCGCCGCGACCTTGAAGGGCAACCCGAGCCTCAAGCTGCTCGAGGTGCAAGGCCACGCCGACGTGCGTGGCGCCGAGTTCACCAACGTAAAACTCACGCAGGCCCGCGCCGAGTCCGTGGTGAAGGCCCTCGTCGAGCGTGGCGTCGCAGCGAGCCGCCTCCGGGCCATGGGCTTCGGCCCCTACTGCCCCATCGACCCCAAGAACAACGCCGCCGCCTGGGACAAGAACCGTCGCGTCGAGTTCAAGATCGTCCGCACGGACGGAGGCCCCACGGGCGTGGAGCTCGGCTGCGAGAAGGCCCGCTCGAAGGGCATTACCTCCCCTCCGCCCTGATCTATCGTCTCGTCATGTCGAACCGCCTGGCCGCTCTTTCGATCGCGCTCTTTTCGTCGTCGCTCCTCACGGGGTGCTTCGGGGAGAACGAGGACGTCGTCTTCGTCGAGCCCAGCATCGAGGCGCCCTCCACCAAGATCGAGGGCTCGGTGCTCGGCTCCACGGTGAGCGGCTCGTTCAAGCTGAAGCTCGTGCTCGGCCCACGCGCCAGTGGTCCGAGCTCGGTGCAGATCGGCGCGGTCGCCATCACCGACGCGCCGAACCAGAGGTCCCTCGTGCCCGCCCTCTCGCTGATCTCCTCGGCCGCTTTCCCCGTGACCGTGCAGCCGGACAGCGAGGTCGTCGTCGATTTTCTCTTCGATCTCGGCGACCAGACCCTGCCCACCGAGACCCGCGACGCGCTTTGCTTGCCGGCAGGCATCCGGATCGCCGGGACGCTCCAGGACAGCCTCGAGGCCGGCGCCACGCCCGTCGCTTCGGACGTGTTCAAGCCGACCGGCTGCATGTAGCCGCGTCCGGAGGGAGAAGACAAGCCGGGCTTCCGCGCGCTACATTTGCGCCCGCGAGGTCTGCGATCGATGGCACACGACGACGCGCGCACGCTCGAACCCGATGAGCGTCGCTTCTCGAATGGCGGCAGCGGGGAGAGCCTTGGGCTCGATGACGAGGGCCTCGAGGCCTTGCGGGTGTCGCTCGCGGCGTGGCGGATCGGCCCCGTCGCCGAGGCCGAACGCAAGGTCAAGCCGCGCCTCTCGAAGTTCACGACCTGGAGCGGCATGGACGTGCTCGACGTCGCGACCCCGGCCGACAAACGTGTTCATTACAAGGCTGATCTCGGCCTGCCCGGCGAGTACCCGTTCACCCGCGGCGTCCAGCCGACGATGTACCGCGGCAAGCTCTGGACGATGCGTATGTTCGCTGGCTTCGGTACGCCGGAGCAGACGAACGAGCGCTTCAAGTACCTGCTCGCCGAGGGCCAGACGGGCCTCTCGACCGCCTTCGATTTCCCCACCTTGATGGGATACGACTCCGACTCGCCCCGCTCGCTCGGCGAGGTCGGCATGTGTGGCGTCGCGGTCGACACCTTGCGCGACATGGAGGTCCTCTTCGACGGGATCCCGCTCGACAAGGTCACGACGTCGATGACCATCAACGGGCCGGCGGTCGTGCTGCTCGCCTTCTACATCGCGCTCGCGGACAAACGTGGCATCCCGCGCGATCGTATCGGCGGCACGGTGCAGAACGACTGCTTGAAGGAGTTCATCGCGCAGCATGCCTGGATCGTCGGGCCGCGGCCTGCGATGCGCATCGTGACGGACATGATCGAGTTCTGCGCGCGCGAGGTGCCGCGCTGGAACACCGTCTCGATCAGCGGCTACCACATCCGCGAGGCCGGAGCGACGGCGGCCCAGGAGCTCGCCTTCACCATCGCGGACGGGCTCGCGTACGTCGAGAGCGGGATCGCGCGTGGGCTCGACGTCGACGACTTCGCCCCGCGGCTCAGCTTTTTCTTCGACGTCCACAACGATTTCTTCGAGGAGATCGCCAAGTTCCGCGCGGCGCGCCGCATGTGGGCGCGCTTCATGCGTGAGCGGTTCGGCGCGCGCAAGGCCGAGAGCTTGAAGCTCCGCACGCACGCGCAGACGGCCGGCGTCTCGCTCACGGCGCAGCAGCCCTACAACAACGTCGTGCGTGTCGCGCTGCAGGCGCTCGCGGCCGTGCTTGGTGGTACGCAATCGCTGCACACGAACTCGCTCGACGAGACGTACGCGCTTCCCACGGAGGAGGCCGTCACCATCGCGCTTCGCACCCAGCAGATCATCGCGCACGAGAGCGGCGTGGCGAACACCATCGACCCGCTCGGCGGCAGCTATCACGTGGAATGGTTGACCGACAAGCTCGAGGCCGAGGCGCACGACTACATCCGCCGCATCGACGAGATGGGCGGCATGGTCTCGGCCGTGGAGAAGGGATATCCGCAGCGCGAGATCGCGGCCTCTGCCTACCGCTTCCAGCGCGAGATCGAGGAGGATCAGCGCCTCATCGTCGGCGTGAACCAGTACGTCTCGTCCGAGCAGAAGAACATCCCGCTCCTCAAGATCGACGAGTCGGTCCAGCGCACGCAATGCGAGAACCTGGCGCGGGTGAAGGCCAGCCGAAACCAGGACGCCGTGCGCGAGGCCCTCTCGGCCGTGCGTGAGGCGGCGCGGGGCACGACGAACCTCATGCCCTCGATCATCGAGGCGGCGAAGGTGTATTGCACCGAGCAGGAGGTCTGCGACGTCCTGCGCGAGGTGATGGGCACGCACTCGGATCCCGCCGAGTTCTAACGCATACGTTTTTTCGTCGAGATCGTGTGAGCATTCCGACGGATAGCGACGAAATCGTGTTCGTTGGACGAAAAGCCTTGCGTAGAGTGGTGTCTCGTACGACCATAACCGTATCTTCGGCCTGTCGTCCGTATGCGTAATTCGGGCGTTGGAGCCATCGTCGACCCTGCATCAAGCACGCACGGAGCTCGCTGATGGAACCATTGCTCGGCCGCTTTTTCTCCGATATGGCCCTCGATCCCTTGAGGCTGGCCGATTTCCTCGATAATCCCGAGGCCCTCATGAGCCGGTCGAATCTGCCCGATGAGGTTCGTCTGGTCGTCCACAGTACGGATGCAGACCTGATTCAGGACCAACTCATGACAGAGCGCGGGGGGCCAGCATCCGCGCCCTGGAACTGCCCCGGCCTGCTCGCGCTTTTTTGAGGCGCCCGATTGGCCGCGCCGTCCCTCGGCGCGACGTACATGAACGGCCGGCTGGCAAGGGTCACCTTTGCTGGACGGCCCCACGTCGGATGTTCGCGAAGCCGCGCCAAGCGCGGTAGCATGCCACCATGCGCCTGCGCCCGGGCGATACCTTCGACCGTTATGTGATCGAGGCCCTCCTCGGCGAGGGGGGCATGGGCGAGGTGTATCAGGCGCGCGACGTCCGCCTCCAGCGCCGCGTCGCCCTCAAGGTCCTGCGCAAAGACGCCGCCACCGATCCCGAGGGATGGCAACGCGCCCTCGTCCGGATGCTTCGCGAGGCCCGGGCCGCCGCGGCGCTGAACCACCCGAACACCGTCGCCATCTACGACATCGGCGAGGCCGAGGGGCAGCCCTACCTCGCGATGGAGCTCATCGAGGGCCTCTCGCTCCGGCGCTTGCTCGGCGGCGGTGCCTCGGTCTCCACGCGCCTCGGATGGCTGCTCGACGTGGCCCGCGCGCTCTCGGCCGCCCACCGCGCCGGCCTCGTCCACCGCGACGTGAAGCCCGAGAACGTGATGTTACGCGAGGACGGCGCCATCAAGGTCCTCGACTTCGGCATCGCGCGGCGCGTGCACCTCGACGTCGACGAGGCCGCCTCCACCCAGGGCAGCGCGCTCGCCGCGAAGATCGGATCGATGCGCGGGGCCGACACGGTGACGAGCGAAGGCGTCATGGTCGGAACCCCCGCGTACATGGCGCCCGAGCAGCTCACGGGGGATTCCGTCGACGCGCGCACCGATCAGTTTGGATGGGGCGTGCTCGCGTACGAGCTCATCACCGGCCGGGTGCCCTTCGGCGCGAACCTCGAGGGGATCAAGCTGCTCTCGGCCATCCTGAACGACGAGCCTCCGTCGCTCGACGGGCTCGTGCCCCCGGCGGTCGAGCGTGTTCTCCGGCGCACCGTGGCCAAGCGCAGGGTGGACCGATTTTCGTCGATGGATATCGTCGTCGACGCGCTCGCGCCGTACGTGCTGGGGGAGAACGCGGGTGGGCTCCACGACGTGCTCGTCCCCGCGCAGGATTCCACGCAGCCGGAGACCCTGGCCCCCGAGGATCTGCCGCCGAACGCGCGCGCGTTGCCGATCCGGCCTTCGGCGTTCCCCAAGGTCTCGATCGAGACGAAGACGCAGTCCAGCATGCCGCCTCCGCGGGCGCCGACGCCGACGCACACGATGCGCTCGCCCGATATCGACAAGGGCGCGCGGACCACCCCGGTGCCGCCCGCGCCCGTCGTGCGCATCGAAATGGCCGGGAATGCGGCGAAAGTCACGAGCGCGGCGACCACGCTCGAATCGGCGACCCTCGTGCCCGCTGCCCAGGCCAAAACCGCGCTCTCCTGGAGGCGCTGGTCGGTCGTCGGCCTCGGTGCGATCTGGATCGTGGCCGCGGTGGTCTGGGGAATCTTGTGGTTCCGGAAGAAACCACCGCCCGCGCTGCCGGTCGCCGCCACGCCCGCGCCCGCGCCCACGCCGATCACGGAGCTCTCGCTGCCCGGACCGTCGAACCCCGAAGCGCTCGCCGCTTACAAGGAGGCGTTGCAGGGTTTTCGGGACGCGTCGTGGGAGCTCGCGCGCGCGGCGCTCGAGCGCGCGGTGAAGCACGACCCCTCGCTCGGCGCCGCGTTCCTGCGCCTCGCGCTGATTGATCGATTCTTCAAGGATACGACGAGCGCGCGCGCGTCCTTTCAGCGCGCAATGCAGCTCCGCGGCACGTTGTCGCCGCGCGACCAGGAAATGCTCGATGCATTCGAGCCTATGGTGCAGCAGGACCCGCCCGATTTTCTGGAAGGGCGCAGGCGCGTCGAGGCGGCATCCCTGCGATATCCTGGCGACGCCGAGCTCGTGTATCTCCAGGTCGCGCTGGACCCGGGCGCGGCGCCCGAGAAGCTCATCGCCCTCGCCGAGCGGTGCCTCGAGCTCGATTCGAAATACGCCGATTGCTGGCAGGTGCGCTTCTCCAATCTATTTCGTCTGGGTCGGGAGCAGGAGGCGCTCGACGCGCTCGATCGTTGCGTCGGCTCGGCCCCGTCCGCGCTCGATTGCCTGCGCGAGCGGATCAGCACGAACAAATACATGGGGCGGTGTGATCGGGTAGAGGCCGACGTCCGGCGGTGGATCACCAAGGATCAGAGCTCGGCGCTTGCCTATCGCGAGCTCGCCGTGGCGCTCGAGGCGCGGGGCGAGCCGCGCGTCGCCGTGGGCGTCGCGGTGGACCAGGCGGCGCGGCGCTTCAAGGACGAGGGTCGGATCGAGGAGGCGGACGCGTTACGCATTCAATGGGCGCTCCTCGGCGGTGATTTCGACGCCGCCGAGAAGCTCGCGCGCGCGCTGGATCTGGCCATCGACGGCGATTCCCTCGAGGAAAAGCATGTCGTCCCGGCGCGCGTCCTCGTGCAAATGTACGGGGAGACCGGGCAGGAGCGCCAGGCGGCCGAGGTCGCGGACCGATTTCTGACGCACCGCGCTGCGTGGACGAAGCCCCTGCACAGGAGCCCCTGGCGAGATCCGACGGCCACGTTTCTCCAGGCAAAACGCGCAGGCGGGCTCCTCGAGGACGCGGCGCACGATGCCGCGCGTGACGACTGGGCGCGGCTCTGGTCCGACCGCACGAGCGACGTCGACCGTGTCGCGCTCTGGCTGAACGGGTACGTCGCGCCCGCGCGCACCGAGCGCGACGCTCGCCGGGCCCTCGCGTTGATGCCCGCCATGCAGCCGGCGACGTATTACACCGTGCATCTGGCCTGGGTCATCGAGGATACCGTGGG
>JANMGF010000283.1:0-7352 GCA_031374535.1 Polyangium sp. (in: bacteria) | reverse complement strand
CATCCGGCCCGAGGCGAGCGCGTGATCCATCGTCGAGAAGAGCCCGGCCAGGGTATCGATTCGAAGGACCCCGACGCCACCCGAGCCCCCCGAAAACTTCATCACGATCGGCAGCCCGCCGAGATCCTCCACGTAACGCCGGAGCAAGGCCCGGTTCGTCGTGTTCCCCCAGATCCACCGCGGGACGGAGATCCCTCTCCGCTCGAGGATCGCGAGCTCGGGCCCAATATCACGAAAAATGCCGTCCGGTTCCCGGTAAAACGTCGATACCCCGGGCCCGAAAAGAGACTGCTCCACGCGTAAAGCCGAAATCGAGACGGCAGGCCGAAAGAGCAACGTCCCGGGCGGGAGCGGCTCGGCCGTGGTGAAGTCGAAATGCGCCGCCTGGACCTCCTCGTACGCGACGCCGCGCGCCGCGCACGCCTCGCGCAAGACCCGCGTCGTCGTCTCGGGCACGCCGTCGTTGACGCAGACGAACCGCCGCGAGGGAGGCACCTTGGACGCCGGCGCCTCGCCCGGAACAATCTCGGCGCGGGCGGCCTCGACGGGGGCATACACGAAATACGTGATCGTCGCCTTTTCGCCGCTGCAGAGCGGGTTCGACTGGTGGAGCGAGGACCGGTCGACGCTCCCATCGGGCCGATGGTTGAACCAGAGCGCGAGCCGTCCCCGGCGCGCGTCGACGGCGATCGGATGGGGCTCCGCGCGCGGGAAAAACGTCTCGCCCCCGGAAACTGCGTCCGTGAGATAAACGATCGCCGTCGCGACCAGGCGTGCCCCGCCAATCGTGTATTCATCGAGGTGCGGCGGATGCGCGTCGCCCGGCTCGTACCGGCGAAAACGAAACGTCGGCTCGACGAGCTCGCTCCGGAAGCCTAACCGCGCCTCGATGCGGGCCGCGATCGCCGCGAGCACCGGGTCCTCGGCGAGGGGCAGCTCGCTCGACAGGCCCGTCTCGTTCGCGTTCCAGGAGAGGCCCCGCGCCGAAAGCGCGCCACGATCGCCGTAAGAAGCGAGCACGTGGCGCACCTCGTCGTCGGAGGCGAAGCCCTCCTGCACATGAAGGCGCGGCGCCTCCGAAAGACGCCGCAGCGAAAATGGCGCGGGGTTCATGGCCAGGACAGCACCGCGCGGCGCGGGCGCTGTCAAGCCTCAGGATTCACTTGACCGCGAGCGCCGCGAAACGGGAGACCTTGCCGCGCCGAACCTTGAACGCCGCGGCCGTGCCAGGCTTCAGCTTGGCGACCGTCGCCTCGAGCCCCTTGGCATCCCGCACGGGCGTGCCGTTCACCTCGAGGACCACGTCGCCCGGCGAAAGCTCGCTCTCCGCGTCCATCACCCGGTCGACACGCACGCCGCCGCCCGGGAAATCCGAGTACTGGATGCCGATCTTGTTCGTGTTGCCTTGCGGCCTCTTCTGCGGCGCGTCGGGCCTGCGCGTGGCCATCGGGGCGTCTGCCTCGACGTCATTCAGCACGTCGAGCTTCGCCGTCACCTCGAGCGGCTTGCCGCCGCGGACGAGCGACACCTTGATCTGCGTGCCGGGCGCGTGGCGCGCGACCTTGCGGGGCAGATCCTCGGCGTGGTGAACGGGCGTGCCGTTCACCGCGACCACGATGTCGCCGGGCTTGATCCCCGCCCGCGCCGCCGCGCCGCCGGGCTCGAGATCCGAGACGAGCGCGCCCTTCGGCGTGTCCATGCCGAACGCCTTGCCGAGGTCGGGCGTGAGCGGCTGGAACAACACGCCGAGCTTGCCCCGCTCGACGTAACCCTTGTCGCGGAGCTGCGAGACGACGTCCTTCAGCGCGTCCACGGGCGTCGCGAAGCCGATCCCATTGGCCCCGGCGCGGATGGCCGTGTTGATGCCGACGACCTCGCCGCGCCAGTTGAAGAGCGGGCCGCCGCTGTTGCCCGGATTGATGCTCGCGTCGGTCTGGATGAAATCGTCGTAGGGGCCGGCGCCGATCGAGCGGGCCTTCGCGCTGACGATCCCGAGCGTCACCGTGTGCCCGAGCCCGAACGGGTTGCCGACCGCGAGCACGTGTTCCCCCACGCGGAGCGTCTCGCTCGAGCCGAGCGCCGCGACGGGCAGCCCGCTCGCCCCGCGGAGCTTGAGCAGCGCGAGATCGAGCTTCGGATCCCGCCCGACCACGTCGGCCCCGAACTCGCGCTCGTCGGCGAGGCGCACCTTCACGTCGTCCGCGCTCTCGATCACGTGCGCGTTCGTCACGACGTACCCCTCGGCGGCGATGATGAACCCCGTGCCGAGGGCGGAGCGCGCCATCTGTCGCTCCGGGGCGCCGCGCGGCGCGCGATCCCCATGATCCCCACGCTGACCAAAGAAGAAATCGAAAGGATCGACGCCGCCCCCGCCCGGACCACGCGCGGCCACCTTTTGCGTCGTCGTGATGTTGACGACCACGGGCATCACGCGCTGGGCCAGGTCGGCGACGTCGAACGTCGCGGGGACGGGCGCAGGCGCGGGCGCGGCAGGCAGGGCGGGTGCCGTCACGGCCGAGGCAACTTCGGCCGATACTTGCTGCTGCGTGAGGCCCTGCGTGCTGGAGGGCTGCGGCGGGGTCGCGTGGGCCTGTTGCCCACAGCCGGCGGACCCGAGCATTCCCCCGGCGAGCACCAGGGCGAGCGCCGAGCGAAGCACGAATGAAGACGCGCGCTGGGACGAACGGACGGACATCATGAATTCTCCCCTCGAACCTCCGGGCGAGCGAACCAGCCGAGGCTCCACTTCATTCCGAGGGTAACGGATGAATCGTGATAGCGGAACGCGCAACCCCTCAACGTGCGGTTTGGACGATCGGCCCCCCGCGTTGCCTGGATGCCCTGTCCCCTGGAGGGCAGCTCTGGTAGGGTTCGCCGCCGGAAGGGAACGAGATGAACGATCAGGGCAAGCGCATGGAAGGGCGGCGAATCGGATTTGTGGGAGGTGGCAGCATGGCTTCCGCCCTCATCCGGGGCCTTTTGCATTCGGCGACCGTGACGCCGGCCCAGATCCGGGCGAGCGATCTGAAAGACGCGCGGCTCGCCGAGCTGCGGTCGACCTACGGAATCGAGACCACGGAGGACAACGAGGCGCTCGTCCGCTGGGCCGACGTCATCGTCATCGCCGTGAAGCCGCAGATCGTCGACCGCGTGCTCGGCTCCATCGCCGCCGGCCTCAACGAAGGGGATCTCGTGGTCTCCATCGCGGCCGGCGTGCCGCTCGAGGCCATCGAGGCGCGGCTGCCTGACCGCGCGCGCGTCATTCGATCCATGCCAAACACCGCGGCCATCGCGCTCGCCGCCGCCACGGCCATCGCGCCTGGCTCGCACGCGACGCGTGAGGACCTCGAGGTCGCCCGTGCGCTCTTCGAGGCGGTTGGCCGCTGCGTCGAGCTCGACGAATCCCTGCTCGACGCCGTCACCGGCCTCAGCGGCAGCGGCCCGGCGTACGTGATGCTCATGATCGAGGCCCTCGCCGATGGCGGCGTGAAGGTCGGTCTCGGCCGCGACACGGCGCTCCTGCTCGCGGCGCAGACCGTCTACGGCGCGGCCAAGCTCCAGCTCGAGACGGGCGAGCACCCGGGCCGGCTGAAGGACATGGTCACGAGCCCTGGCGGAACGGCCATCGCGGGCCTGCACACGCTCGAGGCCGGCGGGCTCCGGACGACCTTGATCAACGCCGTCGAAGCCGCGACGAACCGCGCTATCGAGCTCGGCGAGCAGATGGCGAAAAAACTCCGGCGCTGAAGCGCCCGCCTGGCCGTGCTTTTGCTCGTCCGGACGGCATGTCTCCGACGTGCTCGGTTCGCTCGCCCGTGGCTATCGTTTCTCCAGGTCTTGACGGGCCGGCGGAACCGGTTTGCCATTCTTCCCGCACGAGCCGATCGCTCGCTCTTTTTACATTTTCCCTGCTCCTTGGTTTGCCCGCGTGCAGCGGGTCGGAGGGCCCCCCCGGCGGCGAACCACCACCGCCTTCGTTCGACTATCCGATGGACGACGTCTTGCGCCTCCACCACGTGCAGACCAAGGCGACCCACAACAGCTATCACGCGCCGAACCCCGATCTCTCGGGGCCCGAGTACGTCATCGACCACGCGCCGCTCGACGTGCAGCTCTCGGAGCAGGGGGTCCGCAAGCTCGAGCTGGATATACGGTATGACGTCGACACCGGCGATTTCCGCGTGTTCCACTTCTCCCTCTTCGACGAAGGCACCACGTGCCCCACGCTCGGCGAGTGCCTGCGCGTCGTGAAGCGCTGGTCGGACGCCCATCGGGCCCACCTGCCCCTCTCGATCATGCTCGACCTCAAGGATCTCGCGCCCGGACCGGACGCCATCGAGCCCTATTTCGGCTATATCCACGAGATCATCCTCGGGGTTTGGCCCGCCGAACGGATCGTGACGCCGGACGAGGTGCAAGGCAAATACCCGACGCTCGGGGAAGCCGTGCGGACCGAGGGATGGCCCACGCTCGGCAAGCTGCGCGGCCGCGTCCTCTTCACGATGTACAACCTGACGGATGCATTCGGAATCGCATATTCACGCGAAGGGACGAGCCTCTCGGGCCGCCTCGCCTTCACCCGGACCGTGCCCACCGATCCCCACGCCGCGTGGACCCAGTACGACAATCCCACGGTGACGGGTGATCTCATCAAGGAAGCCGCCCTCGCGAACATGCTCATCCGCACGCGCGCCGAGATCGACCTCGCGGGGGCGCTCGCCGGCGACACGACCCTGCGTGACGCGGCGCTAGCGGTCGGCGCCCATTTCGTCACGACCGATTACCCTGCGCCGACCTCGGGATCCAGCTACTTCGTGGACATCCCGAACGGCACGCCCGCGCGCTGCAATCCGCTCACGGCGCCCGCCGAATGCACGTCCGAGGCCCTCGAGAACCCCGCGTTCATGAAACCCTGAGCGCGCCTCTTTACCGATAAAGAAACGTCACGCTCCGATACCGGTCGAGCGTCTCCGGGATCCCCGGCCCGATCTCCAGCGCGAACTCGGCGCTCTCCTGGAAATCGATACGATCGGTGAGCAGATGGAAGCGGCACGCGCTCGTGCGCGCCGAGGGCGGCGTGACCTCGACGCCCCACCATTGCGCGAAAGGTGAGGCGTAGGGGCCGGATTCGAAATAGAAGGCGCCGTTCAGGTAATCCTCGGTGCCCGTCCCGACGATCGACGTCACGCCGTCGAGCACGGCCCGCTCGTCGCCCTCGAGGAAATTGAGCGGCTCGTCGAAGAGGCTGCCATCCCCGACCCCGCGGCCTTCGAGCATGAGACACGTCCCAGCCCAGCGCCCGCGGCCCGTGACGCTCGCGAGCGGGTGCTCGGGCCCCGGCGCGGGGGCGACGGTTTCACTCCGGACCACGTGGAGACGGCCAAAAGGCGCGCTCGGGACGGTTTTTTCGCCACGGATCGAGAGCGTGAAATCCAGAGGAGCGGCAGCCGTGTTCGTCGCGGAGAAGACCGCCTTTTTCGTGAACGGCATCGGGAGCCGCAAAACCAAACGGAGAACGCCGTCCACCCGCGAGCCTGCGAGCCCGAGGCTCGCGTTTTCCGGGGGATCGAGCGTCGCCGCAAAAAGATCCGAAAGCGGGAGCAGAATCGCGGGCGCGGCCGCATCGTCCCAGGTGACGGAGAGCTCCACGTCCCGAAGGGCGGCGAGTTGCGCCTCGGGGACCTCGACGGAAAACGAATGAATCGTCGCAGGCCCCTGGATCTCGGCCAGCAGACTCGTTTGTCCAGGAGCAACCGTGACAGACGCCGGCGGGGCGAGCGCCTCCCCCGGGATGGCCCCCTCCTTTGTGGACGAAAGAACCTCGATCGCCGCGTCGCGCGCGGACAAACGCGCAGGAGCGGCCTTCCGTTCGGCCGGCATGTCCGAGAGGACCACCCCGGCCTGGTGATAATAATATTCCAGGGGCCCGAGCCCATCGAGCGCGATGACGAGTTTTTTCGCAAAAACGACCGGGTAATACCACGCGAGGTGATTGCCCGGCCCATCGCCGAAGGGCGGCGCGAACATCTCGCCCGCCGAGCCGTCGATCACCGCGGCGAGTGGCTCCTCGACGACGGGCGCCCGTTCGTCGTCGACCCAGATCCGCAGCACCTCGTCGTTCGCCACGAGCCCGTTCCGGAGCGAGCTCGCCGTGAGCCAGAGCCGCGACATCATCCCCGCGCCGGAGAACCGCGAGAGCACCACACCTCGCACGTACGGCTCGGGGCAAACCGGCTCGTCGTAGATCGGCACGATGAGCTGGTTCTCGCTGACGGAGGCGTCCTCGCTCCGGCAAACGAAATGGTTCATGTCGCGGTTTCCGCGCTCCACGAAGTCGGCCGGCGCAGGCGCGCCCGTCCTTCGATCCTGGCTGCCCGTCTGGACATACCGATCGTCGCCGAAGACGGGCAAGGCGCGGAGGTCCGCGAGGGCCACGAGCGCGGCTTCGTCGGCGAGCTCCTCGCGGGTCCCGGGCGGCGGGGGCGTCACGACGGGGCGAGGATCCCCCGTGCAGCCGGCGAGGAGAACGACGGCGAGGACCCACGCGTACGCGCGAGCGGGGCGGATCGAGCGGCGCATCGGGGGATCAATGTGGCCCATGTCGAGCGGGAAGCGAACGACTTTTTCGTGCCCGACGTTCACGAAAAGTCGTATCTCGTACTTCTCGGGGCGCCACGAATGGGGCATCCTTCGAGGCCGGGAATGAGCGACGAGGAAAACGACCGGCGGCGGCGCATCGAGGATCGCCTGACCGTGGAGGCGCCCCCGGGAGAATCTCGGTGGACGATCTCGGACACGATCCGCGTGGACGACCTCCCGCCGGCGGCCTTCGAGACCCTGGACGCGCCCCAGCGCCCCGTGACGAGCTCCATGGGCCCGCTCCTGCCGCGCCTGTCGCTCTCGACCGGCACGATGCAGGGCAAGGCGCCCGTGCTTTCGTCGCCTGGCGTCGATCTGACCCTCGTCCGGCTGATCGGACAAGGCGGCATGGGGGCCGTTTATCTCGCCCACCAGCGCTCGCTCGATCGTGCGGTCGCCGTGAAGATCCCGCACGACGACGCGCCCCGCAGCGCCGCGCTGGCGATCATTCGGGAAGGCCAGCTCGCCGGGGCCCTCGAGCATCCGAACATCGTACCCGTGCACGCGCTCGGCCTCGACGACACCGGGCGGCCGATCCTGGTCATCAAGCGGATCGAAGGCGTGGTCTGGAGTGATCTGATCGCGGATCCGAAGCACCCGTTCTGGGCGAGCCTCCGCAGCCACGAGCGCCTCGTCGCGCACCTCGAGATCCTCATGCAGGTATGCAACGCGCTGCACTTCGCGCACACCCGCGGCATCGTCCACCGCGACAT
>JANMGF010000279.1:0-6825 GCA_031374535.1 Polyangium sp. (in: bacteria) | reverse complement strand
CGCGATGCGCCGCTGCCGCTCCTCCTCGGCGCGTTTCTGCGCCTCGGCCTCGAGCTCCTGGCGGAGACGCGCGCGGACGAGGGTGAAACGGTCGACGACCTCCTGCGGGAACACCGCCGCATCCGGCGAATAACTCGGGTTTGCCCGCAGGAGCGTGGCGATCTCTGCCTCGGCCGCGTCGTACCGCTTGAGCGCCACGAGCGAGGCCGCGTGGAGCGTACGCGCGCGCTCGATGAGGTCCGGATCGGTGAGGCGACACGGAGCCGGGCCGCTCGTCGGGACGGGCTCGCAGGGCTTCTGCTCGGGGTCGAGCATCGACGCGAACCGCGTCACGGCCTCGTCGTACTCCGCCGCGTCGAAGCGCGTCTTGCCGAGCTCGAACTGCTGCTGATCGTCGGCGTGCGCGGCCTGGGAAAAACCGACGAGCGCGAGGCAGATCGCCGTCGCGAGCGCGCGGGGCGTAGTCGAGACGCGCCGCACAGGCCTCGGGCCGCGGCGGACCCGCCCGAACCGAAGCCCGCCGGGCAAAACCCGCTGCAGACGAGGTCGCGCCGTCATTCCCCGTTAACCGAGGGACCCTTCTACCGGAATTTGAGCACCATGGGGACCGCTATCCGCGGAGCGCGTCCCCACGCGCCACGCGCCTTGTGCGTCAACGAGCCGGCCAGGGCACGACGTTGTGCTCACCGGCGCGCAGGTTCACGTTGTGGCGAAGGGGCTCCTCGTTGGGTGCCGTGAACTGGCACTTACCGCCATAGGTGATCTCGTTGAGCTGAACCTTCTTCGTGGCGCCTGGAAAAAGCGTGAGCTTGATGTCCGAGCATACCACTTGCACATTCGCGGGCGACGGGCCGAGCGAGACGGTGGAGGGCAGCGGCGTGAGCCGGATGCGGTGGCGTTGCACGTCGTCGAGATCGTTCTCGGGCGGCGGCTCGACCACGAAGGTGCCCTCGAAGGCCTCGCAGCACTTCGAGTCCTTCACGCGGACCGAGACGACGTGCGCGCCCGGCTTGAGCTTGAAGACGCGCGAAAAGAACGGCTCTTCCTTGCCGTCGAGGACCAGCGTCGCGCCTTGCGGGCTGACGAGGAAGACGACCTTGCGCTCGTTCGGTCGCTCGGACGTGTGTGGAGGCGCCGTGGCGGCGGCCGTCTGCGGGAGCGGGAGCTTGATACGGATGCTGCTCCGGGGCGGATCGGCCGGGTTCGGCGGCGCGGCCGTCGTCGGGCCCGTGGGATCCTGCGGGGAAGCGTCGGGCGCCGTCGCCAGACGTGGATCACCCGTGGTGGCCATGGGGCCCTCGACCTTCGGCCCCTCGTCCGTCACCGAAGGCTTGCGAAGACGCGCGACGGCGAAGGCCGCGACGCCGAGCACGAGCGCGCCCACGACGATGCCGGCGCCCGTGCGCAAGAGTTGCCGCCGCTCCGCGCTCGCCGAGAGGCTCGTCACGCGCTTCAGGATCCCGAGGTCGTGCGGCGCGAGCGCGTGGGCGCGGTTGAAGTCGTTCGCGGCGCCTGTCCTGTCGCCCGCCTTGCGTGCGTCCTCGCCGCGGGCGACGAGGCGCGGCACGAGCCTGCTTCGGAGCGCCTCGGCATGGCCTTCTGGGTCCTCGAAGAAGGCCTCGATCTCGCGCTGGGGATCGGTGATGCCAAGCGCCTCGAGCTCGGCGCGGATGAGCTCGCCGAGTTTGCCCGGGCTCGGCGTGCGTTCGGCGGTGGAATGCGCGAGGGCGCCGTCGATGATCCGCGCGAAACGACCGCCGACGGTGTTTCGCTCCTGATCCGCGGGCGGATACTCGCCCTCGAGCACGCGCCTCAAAACCTGCGCCGGGTTTTTCCCTTCGAACGGCAGGTGCCCGACGAGGCACTCGTACATGAGCACGCCGAGCGCGAAGACGTCCGTGCGCCCGTCGACCTCGCCCGCTTCGATCTGCTCGGGCGCCATGTGCGCGGGCGATCCGAGCACCTGCCCGGTCGACGTCACGCCTTGCGCGTCGAGGATCTTGGCGATGCCGAAGTCGGTGAGCTTGATGAGCACACCCACGTCCCCGGCCCGCGCGCCCGCACGTGCGACGGGCCGCGGCGAGGAAACCGGCGTCTCGCCGTCGGCTGCATCGCCAGACTTTTCGCCGCGGGACCGCGCCTCTTGTTCGCGGTCCGTGGGCAACTCGACGAGCACGTTCTCGGGCTTCACGTCTCGATGAATGATGCCCGCCGCGTGCGCGTGCTCGAGCGCGTCACAGAGCACGAGGACGATCGACGCGCCCACCTCGGCGGGCATGTCGCGGTGGGCCTGGAGGATCTTGCGCAGCGTCGTGCCGCGGCAGAGCTCAGTGACGAGGTACCGCTCGCCGTCTTCCTCGCTGGAGACGTCGAAGACCTCGACGATCCCCGGGTGGCGCAGCTTCGCCGCGGCGCGCGCCTCGGCGACGAACCGCGTGCCGACCTCGAGGTTCTCGCGCAGGTGCTTGTGGATGAGCTTGATGGCGACGTCACGCCCGAGACGCGTGTCCCGGGCGCGATAGACCGTCGCCATCCCGCCATGCCCGATCTCCTCGACGAGCTCGTACTTCGCGAGCCGCGGGAGCCCTGGCAGGGCGGAGGGTTCCGTCATTCCACGACCTTCACGCGGATCGAGTTCGTCGAGCCCTTCACGCCGATGGGCGCGCCGAAGATCGCGACGAACTTGTCGCCCGGCGAGACGAAGCCGTTCGCCAGGAGGATCATGCTCGCGCGATCGACCATCTCGTCCGCGCTCGTGACCTTGTCGATCGGCCAGGGCACGACGCCCCAGAGCAGCGCGAGCCTGCGGCGCGTGGCCTCGTTCGGCGAGAACGCGATGATGGGCACGACGGGCCGGTGCTTGGAGGCGTAGAGCGCGGAGGAGCCGCTCTCCGTGAACGCCACGATGACCCGCGCGCCGATGTCCCGCGCGATGTCGCAGCCGTTGCGCGCCACGGCCTCGGGCACGTTCGCGCGCGTGCCGGGCAGCTCGCTCGCGAGGGGCCGGAAGAACTTGCTTTGCTCGGCCTCCATGATGATGCGGCTCATCACGCGCGCGACGAGCGCCGGGTGCGCGCCCGTCGCCGTCTCCTGCGAGAGCATCACGGCGTCCGTCCCTTCGAACACGGCCGTGGCCACGTCGCTCGCCTCGGCGCGCGTCGGGCGCGAGTTCGTCACCATCGACTGGAGCATCTCCGTCGCGACGATGCACGGCTTCTGGTGCACGCGCGCGAGCCCGAGGATCTCGCGCTGGATGACGGGCACGCGCTCCGGGTTGAACTCCACGCCGAGATCCCCACGCGCGACCATGACCGCGTCCGTCGCCTGGATGATCGACTCGAGGTGCTCCACGGCCGTCGGCGTCTCGATCTTGGCGACGATCGGCGTCGGCCGACCCCACGCCTCGCAGATGTCGCGCACGAGCCGGATGTCGTCCGCCGTGCGCACGAACGAGAGCGCGACGTAATCGATGCCGAGCGAGAGCCCGAACGAAAGATCCTCTTTGTCCTTCTCGGTCAGCGCCGCGAGCCGCACGCGCCGCGCCGGAAGGCTCACGCCCACCCGATCACGGAGCTGCCCGCCCTGCGTGGCGACCGCATGCACGCGCCGGCTCTCGACCTTGGTCACCGTGAGGACCATGCGGCCGTCGTCGACGAGCACGATGTCACCCGGCTGAAGGTCCTCGACGAGCCCTTCGTAGAGGATCGGCATCTCGCCGGGCCCGCCGAACGGCTGATCCTTCGTCACCTCGATGAGGGCGACCGAAGCGTCCGTAGGCACATCCATCGTGCCCCCCTCGAACTTGCCGGCGCGGATCTTGGGACCACAAAGGTCCTGCAAAATCGCGACGGGTTTGTCGCAGGCCTCGGCCGCGGCGCGGACGGCCTGGAACCTTCGCGCATGCTCCTCATGCGTTCCATGCGAAAAATTCAACCGCGCCACATCCATCCCGGCGCGAACGAGCTGCTCGAGCGCGGGTTCGGAGGCGGGACCTATCGTGCAGACGATCTTCGCTCGGCGTACAACCACGGCCGGAGCATGGCACGACGTCCGCGCCGTTGACAGGCCCTCGTACCGTCCACGGCCGTCATCCGTCCGACAGGGAAAGGACCCTCCGAAAGGCCCCGTGCCGAGACCGCTCGACGCCTCGCGGCATGCCTGCCTTTACCCGGTGCCCGAGCCGCGCTACCCGAGGCCCCATGCTGAAGCGCGACGCACGCGGGGCCGCCACGATGGGAGGCCTCCGCCTCGAGGACCTCCTCGACCTCGAGGACGAGTCCACCACGAGCCCCACGGGCACCGAGCGACCGAGGACCCCGGCCTACGTCTACGATGTGGATGCCATCGTGCGTGCAGCCCAGGAGCTCTCCCAGGGTTTTGAGGGCGCCCCGCATCTCGTCGCGTACGCTGTCAAAGCAAACACCGCGGGCCCCATCGTGCGTGCGCTCGCGGGGGCCGGTTTCGGGGCGGAGGTGGTCTCGAGGGGCGAGCTCGTCGTGGCCCTCGGCGCAGGCGTGCCCGCGGAGTTGATCCTGTTCAGCGGCGTCGCCAAGACCTCGCGCGAGATCGATCGCGCCATCGGCGCCGGCGACCGAGGGATCCTCGCCTTGCAGATGGAGAGCGTCGAGGAGATCCCGCGCGTCGCCGCCCGCGCCCGAGCGCTCGGCCGCAAGGTACGCGTGTCCTTTCGTATCAACCCCGGCATCGAGGCCGACACGCACGCGCACGTGGCCACGGGGCACGACGAGGCGAAGTTCGGCATCGCGGTCGCCGATCTGCCGGCGGCCTGGGAGGCGATCGATGCGGCGAAAGACGCGATCGAGCTCGTGGGACTCGGCTGCCACATCGGCTCGCAGCTCACGCGCACCGACGAGTACCTCGCAGGCGCCCGTGTGGTGCTCGACCTCGCCGCCGCCCGACGCGCAGAAGGCAAGCCGCCGCTCGCGTTCCTCGATCTCGGCGGCGGCTACGGCATCAACTACGGCGCGGGGTGCCCCGTGAAGCCCGCCGATTTCGCCCGCGCGGCCGTGCGGCTCGTCGCCGAGCGAGGTTTTGGTGGCACGCGCCTCGTGGTCGAGCCCGGCCGCGCGCTCGTCGCCCCGTACGGCGTGCTTTGCGCGAGCGTGGTGATGGCGAAACGTTCACGCGGCGAGGGCGCGCGAAGGTGGCTCATGATCGACGCGGGCATGAACGACCTCGTGCGCCCCGCGCTTTACGGCGCCAAGCATCGCATCGAGCCTGTCGACGCTCTGCCCGCGGAAGGCGACGCGCCGAGCTACCGCGTCGTGGGCCCCGTCTGCGAGAGCTCCGACGACTTCGGCGCGCACCCCTTCGCCGATCCGCTGCCGCGCGCCGTCGTCCTCCGCGACGCCGGGGCCTATGGCTTCGTCATGGCGAGCGAATACAACGGCCGTGGCCTCCCCGCCGAGATCTTCCTCTCGGGTGGCCGCGTCCTCGCGACCCATCACTCGCGTGACGCCGCGGCGTGGGCCGCATCGCGCCTGTCCGGCTGAGCTGTCCCGCTCCCCAAAAACGAAGAGGGCGAGCCCCGCGGCCCGCCCCCTTCCATCCTCCACGTCGATCCGTGGATCAGCGACGATCGCGCGGCGGCCGCGGACCACGATCCCCGCCGCGATCCCCGCCACGGGACGGGCGATCCCCTCGCGGCGGACCATCCCCGCGGCGCGGCGGGCCACCCCCACCTTCGCGCGCTTGATCCATCCGCGCCTTCGCCTCCACGCCGGCTTCACCCTCCGGCAGCGGCAACACCTCGCGGCGGCTCAGGCGGATCTTGCCCTCGCGGTCGACGCTCACGACCTTCACCTCGACCGTGTCACCCTCCTTCACCACATCCTCGACGCGCTCGACGCGGGTGTGCGCGAGCTCCGAGATGTGCACGAGGCCGTCGGTGCCCGGGAGGATCTCCACGAACGCGCCGAAGTCCGTGATGCGCTTGACCGTGCCCTTGTAGACCGTTCCGACCTCGGGCTCCTGCGTCAGGCCCTTGATGATGTCGAGCGCCTTCTTCACGGCGTCCGCGTCCGACGAAGCCACGTTCACCGTGCCGTCGTCCTCCACGTCGATCGCCACGCCCGTCTGATCGACGATGCCCTTGATGGTCTTGCCGCCGGGGCCGATGATCAGGCGGATCTGGTCGGGCTTGACCTTGATCGTCGTGATGCGCGGCGCGTACTGGCTGAGATCCGGGCGCGGCGCCGGCAGGGCCTCGAGCATCTTGCCGAGGATGTGCAGCCGCCCTTCCCGCGCCTGATCGAGCGCCTGCGCGAGGATCGCCCGCGAGAGGCCGGCGATCTTGATGTCCATCTGGATCGCCGTCACGCCGCGCGCCGTGCCGCAGACCTTGAAGTCCATGTCCCCGAGATGATCCTCGTCCCCGAGGATGTCGCTCAGGATCGCGTACTTGTTCTCCTCGGCGATGAGGCCCATCGCGATGCCGGCGACGGGCGACTTGATCGGCACGCCCGCGTCCATGAGCGAGAGGCAACCGCCGCAGACCGCCGCCATCGACGACGAGCCGTTCGACTCGAGCGTCTCGCTGACGATGCGGATCGTGTAGGGGAACTGCTCTTGCGGGGGCATCATGCGGACGAGCGCGCGCTCGGCGAGGGCGCCGTGCCCGATCTCGCGCCGACCCGGGCCACGCATGGGTTTGGTCTCGCCCGTCGAGAAGGGCGGGAAGTTGTAGTGGAGGTAGAAGCGCTTCCAGCTCTCCCCCATGAGCCCGTCGATCTTCTGCTCGTCCGTCGAGGTGCCGAGCGTCGTGGTGACGATCGCCTGCGTCTCGCCGCGCTGGAAGAGCGAGCT
>JANMGF010000252.1:0-2404 GCA_031374535.1 Polyangium sp. (in: bacteria) | reverse complement strand
CGAGCCGCTCGCGCACGATCCGCGCCTCGTCCTGCTCGTCGAGCAGCCGCCGCAACGTGCCCCAGCCATTGACGAGCGCCTCGTGCGCGAGCTCGTAGGCCGTGCCGCCCTCGGCCTCGCGGGCGACGAGGATGCGGCCCTTCACGAACGAGGCGAGCGCCGTGCGCGCCTCGGGATCGGCGCCGGCAAGCTCGTGCTCGGTCTTGCGGGCGCGCGTGCGTTGCGCCGTGACGAGCGCGCGGAGCACGCGGCGCGCAGACACCTGGCTCAACGCGGGCAAGGCGTCGAGGACGTGATCGGCGTGCCGCGCGAGCGCGCCCTCGACGCCTCCGATACGATCGAGCGAGGCCGCCGTGATGTTTCCCTCGTGGCCACGCGCCTCCCAGAGCTCGGCGAGCGCGAACTGGAGAAGAGGCATGCCGCCCTGCGCGCGCGCCGTGGTCGACACGAGAGAGCCGATCAACGCTTCGGATTCGAACGATACGCCCTTCGCCCGCGCCGGCCCGACGATCGCCTCGCGGAGCCCCTCCGCGGAGAGCGGTCGCAAGAGGTAGAGCCCACGCGTGAGCTCGTCCCCGAGCCCGGCGAGCGCCGCCGCGCGTGAGAGAAAATCGCCGCGCACCGTCATGAGCAGGCGCACCGCAGGAGAACGCGTCGTCAGCTCGGCGAGCGCCTCGGAGACGTGCGTGGCCTCGGTCGGATCGCTGATCGTGACGAGCTCTTCGAGTTGATCGACGAAGAGGACGATCCCCCGCTTCGTGCCCGTCCATTCGAGCAGGTACGTGCGGAGCGCGACGGGCTCGCCTTCGAGGATCCTCCGCAGCTCGTCCTCGTTCTTGCCGAGCGCGGAGGCGAGCGTGCGGGCGAGCGCGGCCACGGGCCTGCGCCCGGGCATGCACACGGCCGTGACGAACCGCCGCTCGGGATCGAGCGCGCCGTCGTCGACGAGGGGCAGGACGCCGGCGCGGCAGAGCGAGGATTTGCCGCTGCCGGAGTCACCCGCGACGAGCACGAAGGGGTCGGTGCGCAGCCGCTCGAGGATGGTGCCGATCTCCGGGCCGCGGCCGAAAAAAAGCGCGCGGTGTTCGGCCTCGAACGAGAGCAGACCGCGGTAAGGGTTGCCCTCGGGGATGGAGGAGGCGCGGTGCTTGCTCCCGACCTGCTCGAGGGCCTCGCGAAGCTCCTCGCCCGAGGCGAAACGCGAGGACGGCTCGAGCAAGAGGCATCGATCGACGATCGCTGCGAGCGCCGGATCCACGCCCTTTGCGACGCTCGCGAGCAGCGGCGCGGGCACGGTCATCGCCTGGGTCGGCAGCGAGGTGAACGGGACACCTTCGTGGGGTGTTTTGCCCGTGAACAATTCGAAGAGCAGGACGCCCATCGAATACACGTCCGCCTTGCGCGTGGCGGGCTGCCCCATCCACGTCTCGGGGGCCATGTAATGGGGCGTGCCCACGATGAAACCGCCCTCGTCCTCGGTGCTGGAGATCGACGCGTTCCCCTCGGCTTCGGGCATGGAGAGGACACGCGGCGGGACGGGCGCGACGAGGGTTTCATCATCACGTCTCTCGGTGATCCCGACGAGGGGCAAACGCAGGTTGCCCGCGTCGACCACGACCTGCATCGCCGCGATCGAAGGCTCCGTTTTGCCGCGGGGCTCGGGGCGCGGGGCTTGATCGAAGAGCTTCGCGAGGCCGAAATCGAGCAGCTTGACCTGGCCGTCCTCGGTCAGGATCGCGTTGCCCGGCTTGATGTCGCGGTGAAGGACGCCGCGCCGATGCGCCGCCGCGAGCCCGCGCGCGAGGCCGATCGCGATCTCTTCCGCGCGCGTTTCGGCGAGCGGCTTCGAAAGTTCGGCGAGCGAGCGCCCGCGGACGAACTCCGATACGATGAAGGGCAGGCCGTTCACCTCACCGACGCGGTGAATCGTGACGACGTTCGGGTGCTGAATCCGAGCGGCCGCGCGCGCCTCGAGCACGAGCTGCTGGCGCAGGAGCTCGTCGTCCGCGAGGTCGCGGATGACCTTGATGGCGACGGGCCTGTCGAGCAGCGTATCGTGCCCGAGGTAAACGTCCCCCATCCCGCCGCCGCCGAGCTTCCGCAGAATGCGAAACTCCGCCAGCATCGAGGGCATCGAGGGCAGCGAGGGCCTCGATCGATCGGGTTCGTCGAGGCCCATTCCCGCCGCGGAGACGCCGCCGCTCCGTGTGTCCTCCAGGGCATGACGCGTCTCGCGGACGGTCGAAGCACCGCCCTCCCTCGCGATCGCACGCCTGTCGACATCCTCGAGCACGGTAGACCTTCTAGTCTAGCGTCGGATTCCTGCTTTTAACAAGAGCTTGCCACCGCCTTGACGCTCCTTCCACGAGCCCGGCACGTGCCGGGATGGTGGGACGCCTGGGAC
>JANMGF010000238.1:0-2620 GCA_031374535.1 Polyangium sp. (in: bacteria) | reverse complement strand
CCCGCGCGAGGTCGGCGCCGACCGCATCGTCAACGCCGTCGCCGCTTACGAGTGGGCCAAGGGCCCGGTCATCGTCGTCGACTTCGGCACGGCCACGACCTTCGACTGCGTCACGCCGAAGGGCGAGTACCTCGGCGGCGTGATCACGCCCGGCGTGCAGATCAGCGCCGAGGCGCTTTTCTCCCGCGCCGCGCGCCTCTCCCGCGTGGAGATCACCTTGCCCCCCAAGGTCGTCGGGCGAAACCCCGTCCACAGCATGCAGTCCGGCATCGTGTACGGCTACGCGGGCCTCGTGGACGGCCTCTGCAAACGCCTCGTGGGCGAGCTCGGGTATGCCTGCCGCATCGTGGCCACGGGCGGGCTCGCGCGGCTCATCGCGCCGCTCACCGAGTCCATCGAGGAGGTCGATGACGATCTCACGCTCACCGGCCTGCGCCTGCTCTACGAGCGCAACGCGCAGGAGCATCGCCCGTCCGCTTCTTCTCCCCCGCCACGCGCGAAGGACGACGCTTGATCCGACGCCCGGCGTTGCCTGCCGCCGCGCTCCTCGTCCTCGTCACCGCCCTCGCGCTCGCCTTCGGCACCGAGCCCATCTCCCTGCCGCGCGCCCTCCGCGAGGACGGCCTCGCGCGCACCATCGTGCTCGAGGTGCGCCTGCCACGCGTCGCCCTCGCGGGCATGGCCGGCGCCGGCCTCGGCGTGGTCGGCGCCGCGTACCAGGCCCTCCTGCGAAACCCCCTCGCCGAGCCGTACGTGCTCGGCGTCTCGGGCGGCGCTGCCCTCGGCGCGACGACGGCCATCGCGCTTGGCCTCGGCGCGGCCACGCTGCTCGGCGCGGCGCTCATCCCTGCGGCCTCGCTCCTCGGCGGCCTGCTCGCCACCTCGCTCGTCTACGGCGTCGCGCGTGGCATGCGTGGCGGGGCCTCGGGCACGGCCATCTTGCTCGCCGGCGTGATGGTCAACTCCATGGCCGCCGCGCTCATCACGTTCCTCAAGGCCCTCGTCCCGCCCTCACGCGCGCAGCAGCTCTTGCGCTGGCTCGTCGGCTTCGTGGACCTGCCGCACCTCTCGTCGCTCCTCGCGGCCCTGGCCTACGTGGGCCTCGGATGTGCCGTGCTCCTCCACGACGCCGGCCGCCTCAACGTGCTCGCGCTCTGGGACGAGACGGCCGGCACGCTCGGCGTCGACGTACGCGCGCTCGAGCGTCGCACGTTCATCGCCTCCTCGTGTGTCGTCGGCGCGATCGTCAGCTTGACGGGCCTCATCGGCTTCGTCGGCCTCGTCGTCCCGCACGCCGTCCGTCGCCTCATCGGCCCCGATCAGCGGCGTGTCCTGCCCGTCTCCTTGCTCGCGGGCGCGACGATGCTCATCGGCTGCGACCTCGTCGCCCGCCTCGCCTTCCGTGGTCTCGGCACCGAGCCCCCCGTCGGCGCCGTGACCGCCCTCCTGGGCGGCCCAGCGTTCCTCGTGCTCTTGCGCCGATCGTCCGCGGTCTAGCCCTGCATCACCCGCACGAGCGCCGGCCTCGACATGCACCGGCCCGCCCACGCATTCACGTTCGCAAACGAGCTCGTGTCCACGCCCAGGCGCGCCAGGAACGGCACGTACGACATCAGCGAAACATCGACGAGCGAGAACGTATTGCCCACGAGGTACTCCTTGCCAAGGAGCGCCTCCTCCAGCATCGCGAGCCCCGCGCCGAGCTCGGTCTTCGCCGTCTCCGCGGCCTTCGCGTTCTGCTCCTCTGCCGGGAATCGCGGTGACGTGTTGCGGACGAGCCGCGAGAGCGCCGCCGCGAACGTCACGCTCCCCCACGCCATCCACTTGAAGGCCTCGGCGCGCTCCGGGTTCGGCGGCGGAAAGAGCCTTTTGTCCGCGCCAAATCGCTCGCCGAGGTACAGCAGGATCGCGAGCGACTCGAAGAGCGACTGCCCCTCGGCGACGAGGACCGGCACCTTGCCGTTCGGGTTCAGCGCAAGGAACTCGGGCTTCCGCTGATCACCGGCCGCGAGGTCGAGCTTCACCTTCTCGTAAGGGATGCCGAGCTCCTCGAGCGCCCAGTGGACGGCCGTCGCGCTCGTCATGGGCGCGTAATACAATTTGAGATCCATCGCGAAGACCTTCCTCCCGCGGCCCCGGGCGGGGACGCCGCGGCCGAGCGTGTACGACACGGCCGCGCGGGGCAAGAGGGCGCGCTCGAGGGATGGGAGAGGGAAGGCGTTACTCGCCCTGCGGCTCGGCTTCCTCGGAAATGTGCTCGTCGAGGATGTCTTCGTTGGGGGAGCGAACGCCGAGACCCTCGTCGTCCTCGGCCCAGCCCACGGACACGCTGAGCAGCGGCTCGTGATCCCGCTTCGTGCGGCTCGCGCTCACGCTCACCTGGACCGCGCGCATCGCCGGGTCCGTGGGCAACACCTCGCGCTGCGGCAGGACCTGCTGCGGCATGGGGAACGCCGACGCGGGCCGTCGCGGCTGGGGCGCCCGGACCGAACGAATACGCCCCGCCGCCACGACCATGGAGCCGTTGCTCGCCGCCGTGTCGAGCGTGAGCCGCAGGTGACCGCACATCGTGAACCCGAGCTGCCCGCGCGGATCGACGTAGCCGAGCCTCTCGTGCACG
>JANMGF010000169.1:0-6213 GCA_031374535.1 Polyangium sp. (in: bacteria) | reverse complement strand
CGAACGGCATCTGCGGCGCCTCGGCCTGCCCCTCGGACGGCTCGGTCTGCGGCGACTGCGTGTCGCAGAGCTGCTGCAATCAGCTGCAGAACTGCATCAACAACCCGACCTGCCAGAGCAACGTGCAGTGCTTCCTCCAGTGCGTGGCCGGCGGCAGCGGTCCGGGGCCGTGCTTCTTCCAGTGCGTGCAAAACCCCCAGGCCCTTCAGCTCCTCGTCTGCCTGGGATCGAACTGCGGACAAGGCATCTGCTTCTGATCGTGCACCGGCTCCCTGCCCGCCTCCGCCACGCCGTCGCGGCGTTTTCCTGGGTCCTGCCGCTCCTCGTACCGGAAAACGCCGCGGCCTCGCCGCCTACGCGCGCCGAATCCGCGCTGCTCCACGATCTGGAGAAGATCGTCGAATCGAAGGGCAACTCCGGCTGGAAGATCGATCGTTACGAGATCGAAACGATGATGCCGGACGCCCTCGAGAGCGTCTGCGGAGCCCCCGAAAAGACGCGCCTCGAGGCCCTCGAAAGGCAGGCGCGCACGGTGGAAGCCCTCGGCGGGCCCATCGCGGAGGCGTACCGGAAAAACGGGGGGAAGCTCGGCGCGCTTTCGGATCTGCTGGCCGCGACGCGGGTCCACGATCTGCTCGCCGAAGCCCTCCGCCGCGCGCCCGCGGAATGCCCGTTCTGGCTCACGCCGAGCCCGGCGTTCCGGGGGGTGCAAACGGACGCGTATCGTTTCACGCTGAACCTGGAGACGGACGGCCTGTTTCTGCTGCGTTTCACGGAAGGAAAGTTCCTCCCGGGCGCAGGGGGTGTCGGGCGGCTCTTGCTCGGTCGCGGGCTCTCCGAGCGATGGTCGTTGCTCTTTGGCCTCGAGTTCGGCGGCTGGGCGCTGCTCGAGCAAAACGAGGCGCAGACGAACTTCCCGCTGGAGTTCATCGGCGCCGTGCCGGTCGTCCTCCGTCACGTGCGAAAGACGTGGCAATACGATCTGGAGCTCGGACCCGTCGCGTTCCTCACGCAGACGGACCTGCGCCCGAGCCTCGGCGGCCGCGTGGGCGTGTCGATCGGCGTCTCGACGTTACGGATCCGCCGGATCATGCCGTGGGCGGGCCTGCAGCTGTCGGCCGAGTTTTACCCGGAGAACGACGTGCGCGGGGCGATCACGGTGCTGAAAGGCGGCGGGCGCGTGGGGTTCGACTGGGATTTTTGAGCTACGGAGAAAACGAGAGGCCCCACCAGGCAATCACCCGCGAAGTCCCGCCCTGCTCGAAAAGAACGGGGCCGATGCCGACGCCCGGCGCGACCACGCGGAGCTCGTCGCGCAGCGCTCGCACGGGCCAGCCGTGTCCCTGCGCGGGATCGTCGTACCGAAGCACCATCGTCGGTCCACCATCGAGGGCCGAGGCCGATCGCTCCACGCGGAAGGGCGCGACGCGACGCCCGCCCGTCACGACGTTGAATCCCATCTCGGCCGAGGCATCGATCACCTTGCCCTGCCAGGGCAACCAATCCTTCGCCAGGAGCCGAACGAGGCTGCGAACCGCGAGGAACGCGCCAGGCGCGGCGACGAGCGCGAGCACACGGCCCCGCCCCTCGCCGATCGAGGACGGATCGACGTCACGCCCCACCGCGTAGATGCGGCGTAGCGACTCGGGATGCGCGCCGATGAGCTCGTCGAGCGAACGAACCTGCGAAACGACGCGACCGGGTTCCACGACGGATCGTGCCTGCATGGGCCCGCAGGTCGCATGTTTTTGGTGGGGGAGCAAGCACGGGGCAAGCTCGTGCTCGCCCCGAGGGAAGGCGGGATCAGGCGCGGGGCGTGCGAGCCGGCGGAGGCGCCGACTTCGTGCGCGCAGGGGCGGGCACCTGCGTGGGCACCTGCGAAGGTGGGGCCGCGGCGAGCGCAGGCGCAGACGGGTTCGTGCCGAGCCTCCGCGCGACGTCGGTCAGATCGAGCCCGGTCGCCGCGCGGATCTGCTCACTCATGCTGATCGCCTTGCGCGCGAGGGAGCCATCGTCCGCAGGGAGCACCGAGAACGAACCGATACGCATCGGCACGCGCGCGCCCGAGATGTGCGGCAAAAGCGGCATCATTTGCTGGAGCGCGAGGATCTCGAGGGCGCCCGGACCCGCCCGGCGAATCTCCTCGACGAGCAGGTGGAGCGAGGTCGCCTCGGCCTTGCCGAGCTCGATGATCTTGGCCGCGTCGCCGCGCGCCTGCTCCTCGAGGTTGCGCCGCTCGGCGTCGTGAGGCTGGATCACGTCGGCGTTGAGCTGCCGCTCGACCTGGAGCGCGCGCGCCTTCTGGCGGTTGACCTCGGCCTTGACCTGCGCGATCTGCGCGAGGACCTGCCCCTTCGACTCCTGGATCATGGCCTCGCGGCGCGACAGGGCGTCCTTGACGCGTCGATCGGTCTCCTGACGCGCGATCGCGAGGTCAGCGTCGATCTTCGCGACCTCGCTCTTCGCCCAGTTGTCGGCCTTCTGCTCGGCCGACTCGGCCTGGGTCCGGGCCTCGACGATGCTCGCATCCATCCGCACGCTCGCGCCGCGGATGCGGCCGATCGAGTTCAGGTAGTTCGCGTCGTCGGTGACGTTCTGGATCTTCAGCGTGTCGAGCACGAGGCCCATGCGCTGCATGTCGTGCTCGGCTTCCTCGAGCAGTTTGTCGGCGAACGCGACCTTGTCCTGGTTGACCTGCTCGGGCGTGAGCTGCGCGAGCACGCCGCGCACGTTGCCCTCGAGGGTCTCGCGCGCGATGGCCGCGATCTCCATCTGCGACTTGCCGAGGAAACGCTCGACCGCGTTGGCGAGGCGCGGCTCCTCGCCGGGGAGTTTTACGTGCGCGACGCCTTGCACGTTGAGGGGGATGCCGCCCTTCGAGTAGGCGCCCTTCACGGAGATGTCGACGGGGATGTTGTTGAGGTCCATGCGATCGACCCGCTCGAGCAGCGGGATCCGCACGGCGCGACCGCCACGCACGGAGCGATAGCCGACCTCACGCCCGCCCGCCTGCTGCGTGCTGCCCGAGAGGATCAAGACCTCGTTCGGCGAGCTCACGAGGAGGAGGTTCTTCAGCGTGTACAGGACGAACCCGCCCACGACGAACCCGGTGAGTCCGAGAACCATGATGATGGGAATCACGAAGCCCTCCCGTGTCCGAGGATCTGCTGGATGTCGATGCCCATGGCTTTGCCCGTCTCCTGAAGCACACGCGAGACGGCCATCGGGTACGCCGCGACGAGCGCGCTGAACGCCTCGACGTCGTTGCCGGCCACGACGTTGACCTCGCCGACCTGCGTCTGCGCGACACGCGCCGCCGCCGCCGTGACGAGCTGCCGGAGCTGCTGGAGGACGTACGCGTCCTTCGCGGTTTGCCCCGCGGCCGCCCACTCCGCCGCGACGAGCCGCAGCGCCTCGGCCGTCGCCTTTCCGTTCTCGAACGTGGGCGCCGCCTCGCCGCGAGCCTTGAGCTCCTGCGCTTTGCGGTTCGCCTCGGCCGGGAGGATGACGTCGCAGTGGAGGCGCAGCTTCTCGAGCTCGGCGCGGATCCCCTGGAGCTCCTGCTCGGCCACGGCGCGCTCGGTCTCGGCCGCGATCTCGGCCTCGTTCTCGATCTGCTTGGCCTGCGACTCGAGCTTGGCGCTCTCGCCGCGGTAGTTGTTGCGGCTCTGCGCGATCACCGTCTCGGCGCGCTTCTGGGCCGTCTCCGCCGCCTGCCGCGCCGCCGCCTGCGCCTCGGCCACGGACTGGTTCGCAGCGTTCTCGGCGTTCGCCGCGTCGCGCAGCATGGTCGCGATCCGGCCGCGGCCGAGGTTCGCGAGGTATTGCTGATCGTCGGCGACGTTCTGCACCTTGAGCACGTCGAGCTCGAGGCCGAGCTTGTCGAAGTCGTCGCGCGCGTTCTCCACGAGCGTGTCGGCGAACTTCAGCCGATCCTCGTTCACCTCTTCGGGCGTGAGCTGCGAGATGACCTCACGCAAAACGCCTTCGAGCGTCTGCTGCGCAGCGACCGAGATCTGCGTCTGCGAGACGCCGAGGAAACGCTCCACCGCGTTGCGCACGCCGGTGTCGTTGCTGGCGATCTTCACGTTGGCGATCGCGTGCACGCTGAGCGGGATCCCGCCCTTCGAGTAGGCGTTGTGCACCTGGACCTCGACGGGGAAGAGCCGCATGTCCATGCGGGACACGCTCTCCAGGAAGGGCATGCGGAAGCCGCGACCGCCGTGCAGGATCTTGTAGCCGCTCACGGTGCCGTCGGGCAGGACGTGCTTGCGCCCGCTGAAGACGAGGATCTCGTTGGGCCGGCAGATGAACAAAAACTGCCGCAGGATCACCACGAAGATCCCGAAGAGCAAGATGATGCCGCCCGCGCCGAGCAGCACGAAGACGGCCTGATCGAGCTCGGGTGTGCCCGTCGCCACTTCCGTGGGGCGAGGGCGCCGCTGCGCGTCGATCGACGCGAAGAGGACACTGCCGAGAAGGTTGTACGCCATGGTCTCAGCGTATCAGGGAACACGGCTCCGCCGGTGCGTCTTCGAACGCATCGGCGCGCGATCCAGAGCCCGCCTCACGCGAGCTCGGAGGGACTCTTCGAGACACGCGCGACGTCACCCTCGACGTCCTCCACGAGGACGTGGTCGCCGCGCGCGATCTCGTCGCCGTCGCTGCGGGCGAGGATGTCGACGCTTTGCCCCTTCAGCACGATGCGGACCTTGCCGACCTTGTCCTTGCCGATCGGCACGAGCACGCGCCCGATGCTGCCGCCCGCGTGGCTGACGTCGCCCGTGGAGGAGGCAGACGAGCGAGCGACGAAGCGGAACGCGAGGGACGCAAAGACGCCGGACGACATGCCGGACCCGAACGCGAGCGCGAACACGACGAGAGGGCCCGCGAGCGCGAAGAGGTGCATGAGCGAGCCCGACATGCCGAAGCCGAGGAGCGCGAAGATCCAGAACCGAAGCGAGAGAAAAAACGCAACGATGTCGCCGGCCCCGGTGCCCGCGCCGGTGGTGGCGAGATCGCGGCCGCCCACGTCCTTGGCGAGCGCCTTGCCGCCGCCGTCGCCGGCGTCGTGGTGCCCATCGCCGCCGTCGGCGTCGCCCTTGCCCCCCGCGGCAATCTGGACGAGCAAAACGCCCAGGCCAACGACGAGGGAGAAGAGGTAGACGAGGCCCATACCGAGGAGGATACCTGGATTGGCGGATCCGACGATCGGGATCACGGGCCCGACGAGAAGGGAGGCGATCCGAACGATGCGGATCGGGTACCGGGGCGCGGGGGTCGGCGATCCGAACGATGCGGATCGGGTACCGGGCCTCCAGGTTGGCGATCCGAAGGATCGGGATCGCCTCCCCGACGCTTCACCTCACGCGCAGCACCGTCTCGTACACCGCCCGGACACGCCCCGTGACCTCGCGGTAACGCGCGAGCAGCTCGCCGGCCGCCTGCGCGCCCGGGCGGTCGCGAATGCCGATGCGCCGCGCGAGGGGCCAGAGACCCGGCGCGCGCTCCTCGAGCAGGTGTGACGCGTCGGCGTGGACGATCCGGATGCGCCCGCCGAGCTTGCGCAGGAACGTATATCCGTCCGAGAGCGCTTCGGCCTGCTCCGGCGAGAGCTTGCCCGCGGCCGCGAGGGCCTCGATCGCGAGGGCCGTCTCCGTCGTGCGTACGCCGGGATCGGCGCCGTTCAACATCTGCAAGAACTGCACGCAGAGCTCGATCTCGAAGAGGCCCCCACGCCCGAGCTTGAGGTCGTACCGGCCGCGTCGTTCCTGCGAGAGCTCCTGCTCCATGCGGCCCCGGAGCCGACGAAGCTCCTCGGCGACCCGCGCAGGATCGCCAGGCATGGCGTAGGCGGCGGCGTGCGTGATCTCGATCGCCCGCGCGCCGAGCTCGACATCGCCCGCCACGCCGCGCGCCCGCAAAAGCGCGAGGCGCTCCCAGGCCGCAGCCTCGACGTGTGGCGTGTCCGGTCCCTTCGCGTGGTACCGCGCGAAGGCGTCGATCGACGTGACGAGCAGGCCCTGGTTGCCCGAGGGCCGGAGGCGCGTGTCGAGCTCGTAGCCAGGTCCGGCCGGGTGCAGGATCGAGATCAGGCGGATCACGCGGCGCGCGGCGCGAGCGAAGAAGGCGTCGGGATCCGCGCCTCTAGGAGCCTTCGCCGGATCGAAGAGGAACAGGACGTCGAGATCGGATCCGTAGCCGATCTCGCGG